>CAIJLM010000192.1 GCA_903821495.1 uncultured Chthonomonas sp.
CACGCCCTACGCCTACAACCGTGTTTTCTTTAGTTCGTGTTTGTGGCATAGGTTTATGGCTATTGGAGACAAGGTAAGGGGCGACGGTAAAGAAGCGGATTCCGGTATCCGTCACCGTCTCAAGGGCGACGGGGCTACCACGCCATTGCCAGTGAACTAATCTATGCGCTCTCCCCAACGCCGTTGATTCAGAGACCTGCATCGCATCGGCAAGCTCATAGACGCTGGGCTGAATGTTGCCGTTGGCGGAAACGAAAGTCAGCAGGAAGAGCAGACTCTTGAGTTCGTCGCTTGGAATATCGTGAAGCAGTCCAGAGGTTCGCAAGAGAGGGGTTATCTGCACATTCGCGCCAGGCGCAAAACCACTCCCCTGCGAAATAGGGTCGTGTTCTACGACAAAGGGAGTCGTAATCGTCGATTTTTCGAGAGGTTGTTGAATCATAGGGTTTGGCAGATAGTTTGGCGGAGCGCGTGGTCTCATGGCGGACATACGCTATTAAGCGAAAGGGAGATGTTGCAGGATTTCCATGAGAGCCGTCAGGGATAGCAGGAAGAATACCGCATCTTCAATCTGCGAACCCGTCGTAACGCGAAGCATAGAAGGTAGCAGGTGTAACCGTATCCTGCCTACTCCGAGCGGAATACCGTGCAAGGTGCAGGCGTCTAGCAAAAGGTGGGAGACGTAACCTAAAACAAGAGCGGCAAGATAGAAACCGCCTTGAGGGATTTGGAGCAGAGGCGTTCCTAACAGCATACAGAGACCTACGCCCCAAAAGGTGTGGAGTACGCCTCTATGCCCAAGCGTTTTGTTCGCCACATCGCCAATCAGGTCGAATGGCTGAATGCCGCCCACGCCAAGAGAGCGTATTTTTGAGCGCGTTGCGTCTAATTCTGGGAGAAGAGCGCCAAAGGCGGCGCAGAGGAGAGTTCCCGCAAAGAGGTCGCCGGGAATCCGAACGACAGCTCCTTCAAGAAGCCAGAGAGTAGCGATGCCGCCAACGATGTGGGTATGCCATCTCATTCAACCTCCTCTTTAGCAGATTCGACAGATATTGCGAGTCTTTCCTGAGCTTCGTTGCGGGCGTAACGACTTGGGAGCATACGGTCTTTGCCCACGTTGAGCGACCATGCCCCGGGTTGTACGTCGGCGTATTCGGGCAGTATCTGGTTGTCTTCCCCATACGCCTGAGCGGGCAGACAGCCGGGACATCCCACCAGTTCGCACACGCTTTTGGGCTGAAAATCCTTATCCAGCGAAAACAGTTCACGCGGGTCTATTCGCACGTTGAGGCGTTTTTCCAGCGCGGCGGTGATAGATAACGCGACGCCTAACGTGGGTTGCGTCTCTCCCCGCAGGACTCGACTGAGGGAGGATGAGGAGATTTTTGCGTCCTTCGCAAGACGCGACGTTCCCCGAAAGGTGTAGTACGGAATGTGCTGTAGCACGCCCAACAGACGGTTTCTTTGGACCGTTGGCGTTGCCGAAGGCAATTCGGCGGACGAGTTCTGTGGGGGCGTGGGATTCATACATGAAAGCTAATCTTCGTGTGTCGCCTCTGTAGTTTCCGACAAAAACGAAGACCGAACAAATACCGTTGCACGCGTGCACATCTTTTTGCGCCGTGTTGCGTTTGAGCGCATTTTAGGTGCAGAACGTCCGCCACCCTCTTCTGTTGAGAAGGTAAAAGGCGACGGGCGTTCGATTTCTGTTCGGTAATTCAAATCTACCAAACAGATTCCGAACTAACCACACCTCGACCTTCCCCTATGGACTACCCCCTCCCGACCGCAGAACCCCCTGAAATAGAACGCGTACAGCGCTTGTATCGCGAAGAATATGATGTAGAGTTGACTCAGGCACAGGCGAAAGACCTGCTTGAGCGAGTTATGCAGTTTATCTTTCTAACCGAGATGTCGGAGGTTGAATATGCGCTACGTTCTCTACGCGAGGAAATCCAGCGAGTCTGAAGACCGTCAAGTACAATCCATTGACGACCAGCTTCGGATTCTGCACGGAGTAGCGGAACAGCGCAACCTCGACATAGTTTCTGAAATTCTGGAGAGCAAGTCGGCGAAGGCTCCCGGCGACCGCCCAGAGTTCAATCGCATGATGAAGATGCTGGAACGCGGGGAAGCCGATGCGATTCTCTGTTGGAGCGTCAACCGTCTCTCCCGTAATCCTGTGGATTCGGGGCTTCTCTCTTGGATGCTCCAAAACGGGCTTATCCTCTCTATCCAAACGCCAGAACGCACCTACCTTCCTGAAGACAATATCCTCGTCTTTTCGGTGGAGACGGGCATGGCGAACCAGTACATTCTTGACCTCAAAAAAGCGGTCATGCGCGGCATGACCAGCAAACTGGAGAAGGGTTGGTTTCC
>CAIJLM010000193.1 GCA_903821495.1 uncultured Chthonomonas sp.
CAACACGTCCGCATCAATCTCATAGTCGCCAGTCTCTACATCTATAGAGACTATCTTTCCGATGTTTTCGGCGGTCTCTACCATAAGACGAATCTGTTCATAGAGCGAGTTTCCCCTCTCCGCAACCTCTGTTTCATTGAGAATACCTTGTCCCATAGCGTCGCCCTCCTAGTTCGCAACTAAGGTTATTATACCCCCCATGAACCATGGGGCGCGAATACTTGCATCACAAATCGCGCAAACAAGCGGCGCGTGGTAAGATACATTTCTAAAATTACCCTATGAGGTAGTATACTGAATGTACGTCGGCGGTTTTACCAACAAGCCCAAGCCGAACGATAGAGGAGTGGCAGGAGATGTTTCCCTTGCTACTCTAACCCGGAGAAAGGAGACCCCAATATGACGCCAGAATCTTCTGAACCTCAGATTTCCTCGGAAGGGGCGCTTGAAAGCGCCAACACCGAGAAGCAGGAGGCGACGCTACCCGTCGAGCCTACCCTGAATCGCGCAGACCGACGCGCTCTCGCCCAGAAAAAGAAGCCCGTGAACGGAGCCAGCGGAGGGCAAGGAGCCACGTTCTTGAACCCCGCTTCGGCGGCGAGCCGCCCTAGTTTCGTAGGCAAAGCCAAAATTCCGCGCACAGGGCATAAGTAGTCCCTAGCGTATGACCTCTGCGAACAGGTCGTAGGGACGCGCTTCCGTCACTCTGGCGCGAATAAATGTTCCGGGTTTCGCCGCGCTCCGCTTCACGAACACCTGACCGTCTATTTCGGGCGCATCTCTAAAGGTGCGTCCGACAACGGAGGTCGTGTCGTGCAGGGCGCGTCCCTCTACCAAAACCTCTATCTCCCTGCCCACCCACCTCTGATTACAGGCGAGCGAAATGGACTGCTGACGCTTCATTAGCGCCTCTTTGCGCTCCCGCTTAATGCGTGACGGGACTCGCGGCTGAATGTCGGCGCTAGGAGTCCCCTCCTCCACCGAGTACTCGAACACGCCCACGCGGTCAAACTGCGCCTCCTCCACAAAGCGCTCCAGAGTCGCAAAATGCTCGGCGGTCTCTCCCGGAAAGCCCACAATAAACGTCGTGCGGATGGAGACATCCGGCACGGCTTCCCGAAAATCGTTGAGAAGTTTGATATAGCCCTCGTAGGACATGGGGCGGCGCATGGCGCGGAGCATAGCGTTATCGGCGTGTTGGAGGGGCATATCGATATAGTGGCAGACTTTGGGGGTGGTCGCTATCGCTTCGATAACCCCGCGATTGACGCGGGAGGGGTAGCAGTAGAAGAGGCGTATCCAGTGTATGCCGTCCACCTTCGAGAGCTGTTCGAGAAGCGCGGGGAGGCGCATCTCGCCATAGATATCGTAGCCGTACTGCGTGGAGTCTTGCGCGATGAGGTTGAGTTCCTTCACTCCCAGCGCCGCCAACCCCTCCGCCTCCTCCAAAATGCTCTCTATCGGTTTGCTGACGTGCTTTCCGCGAAATGACGGTATCGCGCAGAAGGTGCATTGGTGGTCGCAACCCTCCGAAATTTTGAGGTAAGCCGACCACTGCTTGCCCATACGAACGCGGGTAGGGCTGTTCACCCAGCGATGGTGGGGCTTCTCCGCGATTTGAACCAGTTGCGTCGGGCGAATGAGACTCTCTCCCACGAGAGTCGCGATGGAGCCGACCTCTCCTGTGCCGAGAAACGCATCCACCGCTTTCAGTTCGAGCGGCAACTCTTTCGCGTAGCGTTGCGCCATGCACCCCGTCACGACAACGCGCTTTATCTCGCCTTTTTCCTTGCGAGCGAGGGCTTCCCGAATCGTGTCCATAGACTGCTGACGGGCGGACTCGATAAAGCCGCACGTATTGATGACCACGACATCGGTATCGGAGCGGACTCCCGGCACATCCCAACTTGCAGAGACGGCGTAGCCTTCGCTGTCCAGAACGCCAAGCATCTCTTCGGAGTCCACCTCGTTCTTGGCGCAACCGAGATTGATAAGGCTGATACGTGTAGTCGTGTTGTTTTCCGGCATGAGGTCTCTTTCTATGTAGCCAAAACTTTGCGGAGCGCGTTGAGGAACTTCGCGTTCTCCGTCTGCGTTCCGACGGTTACGCGCAGGTAGGTAGGAGCGCCGAAGACATCGCCTGTGCGCGTAATGACCCCTTCGCGCAGGAGGGCTTGAAAGAGAGCGGCGCTGTCTCTTCCTGTATCGAACCAGACGAAGTTGCCGTAGGTCGGCGTATAGTCCAGCCCCATCTCCTCGAAGGCGCGGTAGAAGTCGGCTTTGCCCGTTTCGTTCATCGCCACTGTTTTCGCGACGTGTTCTTGGTCTTGGAGCGCCGCCACTGCCGAGAGTTGCGCCATGAGGTTGAGGTTGAAGGGTTCGCGGGTCTGGTGTAGCGAGTTCGCGATGTCGGGGCGCATTACGCCGTACCCTACGCGCAGTCCCGCCAAGCCGTATATTTTCGAGAAGGTGCGTAGCGCCACCACGTTTTCGCCCTCGCGCACGTAGCGCAGAGCGTCCGAAAAGTCTGGCGAGGACGCGGCGTATTCGCAGTAGGCTTCATCCACCACGATAAGGGCGCGTTCGGGAACCTTCGCGATAAAGCGCTCTAGCGCCTCTCTCGAAACGATGGTTCCGGTGGGGTTGTTGGGGTTCGTAATGAAGACCATGCGCGTATTTTTGTTCAGTCGCTCCGCCATAGCGTCGAGGTCATGCACCCAGTTCGCGGTGAGCGGCACAAGGTGGCAGGGCGCGTTGTTCAGTATCGCCGCCGATTCGTAGCGCACGAAGGAGGGGTAGCCCTGTATCACTTCGTCGCCCGGCTCTAGGAAGGTGACTCCGAGCAGGTGGATAATGTCGTCGGAACCGTTGCCTAGCACGAGGGTATCGGGCGCGACATCGAGATGCGCGGCGAGGGCGTTGCGGAGTTCAAAAGAGCTAGCGTCCGGGTAGACGTGCATTTTGGAGGCGTAGTCGTGAATCGCGGCGATGGCTTTTGGAGAGGGACCGAGCGAGTTTTCGTTGCTGGCGAGTTTGATGATGCCGGTGATTCCGAGTTCGCGCTCCACCTCTGCGACAGGTTTGCCAGGGCGATAGGGCGTGAGGCGGGTGATATTTTCTGCGACTCGGGTCGCCTCTTTAAGCGCGTCAATACGGGCGGGGGTTTCGATTAGAGCCAATGCGTTTCTCCTTACAACGGTGTGTCGTTCTATTATGACAGGATTTCGAGGAGAGGAGTATGCAAAAGTGAAGTCGGCTAACGAGTCTCCTCTTTTTTGAATTAGCCGCGAAACACCTCGCCCCCCTAGTCTTTTTTCCGTTTCGGGCAGGGGCGGCAAGGTAGAGGGAGGCTTACCACACTGACCAAGTCACTCCCTCTAAATCTCGCCCGCTACGCCGCATCCCCCTCTTTACGGCTCATAATAGCGCGTGGCAGGAAGCCGACCAGAAGCAGAATACAGGCGGTGGTTCCTGCGTTAATGAATACCAACTTCTGAAAAGTGTAGTG
>CAIJLM010000194.1 GCA_903821495.1 uncultured Chthonomonas sp.
CTCACAGATACTTTACCCGTAGATAAATCAATGTCTGAAAGAGGGTGACAGCATGGCGATTACGCTAACAGAAGCGCCGAAAAGAGCGTTATACTTGATTGAACACCGCCTCCGCGTACACCATCTCTATACGGCGGTTCCAGAAGACACAGACGAGCGAATAGACATCGCACTTCCCCATGAGGTCTACTGCCTAAGCGCCAACGACATTCAGGGCGAAGCGAACGACTTAGGCAAAGCGGTTGCGACAGGTTGGAGGTATCTAGCGTTACATAGAGATAACGTCGCCGCCGCAGTGGAGGTTAGCGGAGTCACCCCGCAAACTATGAGATTTTCGCACGTCAATAGGGGCGATTTTGTTCAAGGAACTGTGACAGCGCTTGAAATAGCGGAAAAGGACGACATCGTTCAGAAGCATGATTTTGAGATTCGCTTGTTGAATATAAACTCGCTCTATTTTGTAAGTTTATGGCTACATAGCCCTTACGAAGATAGGGTGATTCCCTTAGAACCTGCGCCAAAGGGACTAAAACCCAACACTCTCTATACGCCAACGGAACTCTTCGCCCGACTAGCGCCATTAGCCCGTGAGCGTCGCCCCTTAGCGGAACCAGTCTCTGTTCGCTAAAGACGTTTCACTCTCCATTCGCGCCTACTCCTTATCGTGCGCGGTAGCCGCTTTCACACCCGCCGCAAGCGCCGCAACCAACTTCTCGCGCCCCTCCTTTGAGGTAATAAAGGCTTCGTCTTTGGCGTTTCGCAAAACGCACATCTCCACGAGTAGCACGGGGATTTTCGCGTAGATGGAGCCTTCCAGAGCGCCCCCCAGTCTGCGCCCTACAGCGGTCTGACTGTCTGTACGGAGTCCCCTATTCTTCAATGCGCCGTCTAGCGATTTGATAAGGGCTTTGTGAAAGCGGGCGGCGGACGCTCGACTCGACTCTATAACCGACTCATCAGGCCCCGATTTACCTCGTATCTTCCCCTGCTTGGCGGGATAGAACGTCGCGATTCCGTGGTCGTTATCCGCGTCGCAGTGCAGTCGCACCATAAGGTCAACTTTAGCGCGGTTCGCAATTTCGGCGCGTTCCGAGTTAGGAACATCCCGCTCCACGCGCTCCTTCGTAAGAACGACCTCCATCCCCTGCTTCTCAAGAGCCTCTTTGAGGCGCTGTGCAACTTCCCAGCAGACTTTGTACTCTGCGACGCGCTTGCCTGTCGTTCCAACCGTTTTGCGCCCATGTCCGGGGTCTACGCAGATTCTTTGCGCGAGGGCGGAGAGGGGGGCGAGGGTAAGAGATAACAAAATATAGAGGGACAGTTTCAACGGAACGCTTCTCCTTAAATCACCTATCAAACAGCCTCTCTTCGCGTAGCGGGATTTCCGCAGGACAGGGAGGGGAGTATCAAAAATGGGAGCGTCCCAACCCATTATCTTATGAGTCGGGACGCTTTAAGAGTACATGATTTCGAATGCGAGGCTAGGCGACAGCGGTATCAAGATGCTCCTGATACGCCTCTAAAATGCCCTGTAGGGTCATCATGGTCTCAATACTACTCACGCTATTTATCATCTCTTCGATTTTGCCTTCCCCCAACACAACGAAGGGGTCAGCCTCTAACGCCCACTCCTGCCAATAGGGGCGCAAGCCATCGCGTACACTCCGAAACTGCTCTCTATAACTCTTTTGCCTCGTGATGTAGGCATTACGATACAGTTCGGGAGCGTCTTCACGCGCCGCCATGCAAAGAATATCCACCATCCCGTCAAATTCAGCTAAGAATGATTGAAACACGCGCCTCTCCTTATCAAGAGTACGCCGATGTGTAGCCGCTACAAAGAACATCCTCCGCCAACTCGCCTGCATCCCCTCACTCAACCGCGCAAATTTAACCTGCACTCGATTCGCCCAACGTAGGCGTAACGTAGTGGCAAGCTGGCGCAGTCGCTCCATCAGGGGAAGCGGCATCCCGGCTCGAATCATGTATCTCTCTCCTGCTCCGGTTCGACGTACTGTAAATGGCGGTTCACCCAATACCGCTCTAATTCGCGAACGAACTCGTTTTCTGTTGGGATTGGTTCGCTCGTCTAGGGCGTTGTGAGCGCCCTTTCAAATGCCTTACTCTAACTTCAGTATACCTACTCTCGCAGTTTCGCGAGATAGTTCATCCGCAAATCTGTTAGGCGGCGATTTGCATCGCGCCGTTCGGATTCGCTCAATGCGCCCTCCACCTTGCTGAGGCAAAACGCCACAATATCTATCGCAAGTTGCGCGGAGGGCAGGTCTTTCTGCGCTGTTCCCGTGCGGGGGTCAGCCACTAGCCCTAACGCCCGCCAAGCGTGACCGTCAAAAACAGCCGTTAGCGCCATAGCGAGCGCGGCGGTATCCATCTGCATTGCGACATAAGAGAAGAGCGTGGCGGGGTCTGGAAGGTCGCCATGCGAGTGGTCGTGGTCGGAGAGGTCATCCTCTGACAACGGCATCGCGTCTCCCTCTGGTTGAGCAG
>CAIJLM010000195.1 GCA_903821495.1 uncultured Chthonomonas sp.
ATGCGAATGTGATTTGCATCTTCTGCAAAAATAAAGCACCGCGTAGTATAAGTGTCATTCCAAGAGCGCAGGATACAAAAGAAGCGGTTATTCCTGCGTGATGCCTAAAGTCGCCTCAGTTTTTTGGGACGGGAGGAAGCGCGTCGTAAATCAGACGCGCTTCTTTGTATGCGGGGTCGTACTTGAGGGAGGTTTGGAGGGCGCGCCGCGCCTCCTCAACCTGCTTCGCTTTTTGGAACGCCGCGCCGAGATGGTAGTAGTAGACCTTGAGGTCTTCCCCAGTCATCTGCCCCGGTTGCGCGTCCTCGCCAACGTTTATCGCCTCTTGCGGAATGGTGTTGACGGCGCGTTGCAGGGTGATAATAGCGCCCCCCGCATCGCCCTTCTTGTAGAGCGCCCACCCGTAACTATCTAGAACCGCCGAGAGAAACAGAGTCGAATCGGGGCTATTAGCGCCCGCCTCCGCCGCCTCGACCGCGCCCCGCAGGATTTGATACGCCTTTTCGATAGAGGCGGGGTCGTCGCTCAAATCCGCCAAAATGTACCCATACATATTCTGCGTGTTTATATCTGTTGGAGTCAAACGATACGCCTCCTCCGCGGCGCGAAGAGCCTCCTGTTTCCAGTTCGCGCCCTTGAGTTCCGTAAGGCTATTCGCCAAAATACTGTAGAGTTCAGTGCGAATCTCTCTGTTTGTATCGCCGGTGAACGCTTTTAAGCCGCGTTGCGCGTACTCCGTCGCCATCCCCCACTGTCGGGTCAATTTACAGGCTATCAGGATTTCGAGATAGGCTTGCGAGTCGTCGGGCGACTTCGCGAGTAGCTCGTCGAACTTCTGTCTCGCGACATCCGGCTTCTTCTCCTTGAGGGCTGTAAACCCCGCCGTAACTTCGGAGGACGCTCCACTGAAACTCTGTAGGATGTGCAGTTTCCTCATGGAGAGGAGTAGCAGTACGGTTATTCCAGAGATAAGAACGACGCTTTTGCCCCAGTCTTTGCGGGTTTCAGCGGAGGGTATACGGTTACGGGGTGTCATTGCGTCTCCAAAAAAGTTAGTCCAGATACTCGGCGAGGTCTCTCTGTTCGTAGTCGCCAGTGAGTTCCAGAAAGATGTCCTCAAGGCTCTTCTGTCCTACTATCTCATCCGAATCGCCTGTCGCCTCCTGTTGCAGGGAGGACTTAATCTCTTCTACGGTTCCCAACGCGATAAGTTTCCCGCCGTTTACGATACCCACCCTGTCGCAGATACGCTCGGCGATACCCAGAATGTGAGTGGAGACGAAAACGGTTGTCCCCCGCGCCGTCAGTTCGCGCAGAACCTCCACCATCGTTCGCGCCCCTTTGGGGTCTAGCCCGACGGTGGGTTCATCAAGGAAGATGATTTTCGGCGAGTGGATAAGAGCGCCCGCGAGGGAGATTTTCTGCCTCATACCGCGAGAGTAACCCTGTATCATGTCTCCGCCCTTGCTCTGTAGTTCAAAGAGTGAAAGGAGGTCGGAGATACGTCGCCCCCTATCTTTCAAGCCTATCGAGTAGAGGTCAGCCATAAAGTGCAGGTACTCTGCGCCCGTCAGTTTTTCGTAAAGGAAGGGGTTGTCCGGCACGTAGCCGAGGATACCCTTCGCCTCCAGAGTCTGCGCCTGAATATCGTAACCGCCGAGCGTCGCGGTTCCAGAGGTGGGGAAGAGCAGTCCCGTCATCATCTTGATAGTCGTGGTTTTGCCCGCGCCGTTGGGTCCCAGAAAGCCGAACAGTTCGCCTTCCGCCACCGAGAGGTGAAGGTTGTCCACCGCCGTAAAGTCGCCAAAGCGTTTGGTCAGGTTTTGGCAGATGATAGCGTCCAATTAGGGCTTCCTTCCAAAAACGACGCGCTCTATTCCCGCGAGGTCTCTTCGAGCGTCAACCCCTTGAAACCCCGCTCTCTCAAGCAGGATGATAGCGTCGGGGGCTTGCCCCCTCGCTATCTCCAACGCGAAGTATCCGCCACGCTTGAGGGAGCGAAACGCGCTTTCGATAAGAGGGCGCACTATCGCGAAGCCGTCCTCCCCGCCGTCCAGCGCGAGTAGCGGCTCATTGTCCTTCACTTCGGGCTGTAGCTTCGCTACCTCTGCGGCGGGGATGTAGGGGGGGTTGGAGAGTATCATATCAAACTTAGAGGTTATTCCGTCCAAAAGGTTCGTGCGAACCCAGTCTACGCGGTGCGCCACCTCATTCGCCTGCGCGTTGCGTCGCGCCAATGTGAGGGCGTTCGCGGAGATGTCCGTTGCGACCGCCGTCGCTATTGGAAGGTGTTTCAAGACGGAGATAACGATACAGCCGCTTCCTGTTCCAACATCCGCAATGAGGGGCGGGGTAACGGGGTCGGCGAGTTTTTCGCGTGCAAAGTCTACTAGCAGTTCGGTTTCGGGGCGCGGAATCAGAACCTCTTCGCCCACCGCAAAGGTCAGCCCATAGAACTCCTGCGAACCCCGCAGATAGGCGAGAGGGACGCGGTTTCTGCGCTCCAACACGAGCTGGATAAAGCGATGGGTCTGTTCAGGCGTAAGCGGAGGATAGGTCTCTGCAATGATTTGAGCGCGGCTCGCCTTCACGGTTATACCTAACAAGAGTTGCGCCTCAAAGCGGGCGTTTTCAATGCCCGCTTTTTCTAGTACGCTTATCGCCTGTTCTAGCGTCATGGCGCGGCTCTACTCGCTCTCTTCCATGCTGTCGCGGAGTTTCTCCGCTTGGTTAGCCGATATGAGACCATCAATGAAGGTCTGAATATCACCATCCAGTACGCCCGCCACGTTATGAAGCGTTACCTGAATGCGGTGGTCTGTCACGCGCCCATCAGGGAAGTTGTAGGTGCGAATTTTTTCAGAACGCTCTCCGCTACCCACCTGCGAACGTCGCGCCCCGCGCTCGGAGGCGGTGGCTTTCTCCATCTCCAATTCGAAGAGTCGCGCACGCATCGCTTTTCGCGCCTTTATTTTGTTTTGCAGTTGGCTCCGTTCGTCCTGACAAGAGACCACAATGCCGGTAGGCTTGTGTGTAAGGCGAATGGCGGTAGCCACCTTCTGCACGTTCTGCCCGCCCGCGCTGGAGGAGTGATAGATGTCTTCAATGAGGTCGGCTTCAATCAGTTCAACCTCTACCTCGTCGGCTTCGGGCATGACCGCGACGGTGGCGGTGGAGGTCTGAATGCGCCCGCTCGACTCGGTGACGGGGACGCGCTGTACCCGATGCACTCCGCCCTCGAACTTGAGTTGGCTATATGCGCCCTTGCCTATAATCTCGAAACTAACCTCTTGAACGCCCCCGATACCCGTCTCTTGCACATTCATTATGTCCACCTTCCAGCCCTTTCGCTCGGCGTATCGGGTGTACATACGGAAGAGTTCTCCCGCGAAGAGTTTCGCCTCCTCGCCTCCGGCGGCGGCGCGAATCTCCACGAGAACGTCTTTGTTGTCGTTGGGGTCTTTGGGAAGTAGCAGGAGGCGCAACTTCTCTTCGAGCTCGTCTCGCTCAATACGCGCAAGTTCAAGCTCCTCTTGATAGAACTCGCGCTCCTCGCCCTCGGCGGATTTTATTAGCTCTTCGGCGGAGACGACATCCTGCGCGGCGCGGTTATAGTCTTTATAGGCTACAGCGACCACTTCAATCTCTCCTTTGCCTTTAGCCGCCTGCATATATTTCTGATAGTCCGCGCCGTATTCGGGGTCGTTCATCTGTGAGACGAGTAAATCGAACCGCGTCTCAATGTCGTTTAATCTTTTAATTGCTTGCGCTGGGAACACGAAAGAGCCATCCTATTCTATAAAAGTGGAAGCGCGGCGGGAATTACCGCGCTGAATAGCATATTGTACACTATTCTGACCTTTGAGGCAAATTTTACTTGCGCGGTAAGAGTTCAGGGTTGCGGCTATCTTCACATAACCTCTCCTAGCCCTCAACCCCTACCCCTTCTCCCAATTCTGGGAGAAGGGGTGAATGCACGGATGGCA
>CAIJLM010000196.1 GCA_903821495.1 uncultured Chthonomonas sp.
ATGCTTGTTCACTTCACCGATGGTCGCGTTGAGGCGAGAGAGTATCCAGCGGTCGGCGGAGGTCAGGTTTTCAGCGGCGGGAAGTTCGCCCGTCGCGTTTTCGTCGAGATTCATCATTACGAAGCGGGAGGCGTTCCACAGTTTCGTGCAGAAACTACGCGCCAACTCCGTGCGCCCTTCGCTATAGCGGATGTCCTGATTCATGCCCGCCTGTTGGAGCAGGGAGAAGCGCGTCGCGTCCGCCCCGAACTTCTCTATCAGGTCGATGGGGTCTACGCCGTTGCCCTTGCTCTTGCTCATGCGCTCGCCCTTCGCGTCCAGCACTGTTGCATGGATATACACATCGCGGAAGGGAATGACGGCGCGACTGCCCTTGTGCGGAATGCTGACGCTCTCCGGCGCGTCGTCGCGTTGCACGAAGTCTAGCCCCGTCATAATCATACGCGCCACCCAGAGATAGAGAATCTCCTGCGCCGTCGAGAGCAGGTCGGTGGGGTAGAACGCTTCGAGGTCGGCTCCGCCGGAGGGCCAGCCTAGCGTGGCGTGGGGCCAGAGACCGGACGAGAACCACGTATCCAGCACGTCCTCGTCCTGCCAGCAGTTCTCGGTTCCGAGTTTCGCGACAGCCTCCTCCTGCGTCCGGGCGAAGACGTGACGGCGCTTGCCGCCCTCCTCCGTCCACCAGACGGGGATGCGATGCCCCCACCAGAGTTGGCGGCTGATGCACCAGGGGAGGATATTCTCCATCCAGTGCAGGTAGATGGCTTTGTAGCGTTCGGGGTAGAAGCGTATTTTGTCCTGCTCCGCGACTCTTATAGCGGGTTCCGCAAGCGACTTCATGTCCGCGAACCACTGCTCGGAGAGTAGCGGCTCTATCACCTCTTTCGAGCGGTCTGAGATGGGCGTCTGAATAACATAGTCCTCTATCTTTTCAAGAAGCCCTAGCTCCTCCATGTCCGCGACGACCTGCTTTCGCGCCGCATATCTGTCTAGCCCGAAATACTTTTCGCCCGCCGCTTCGGTCATTTTGCCGTCCTTGCCGATGACGACAATCTGCGGGAGGTTGTTTCTGCGCCCGCACTCGAAGTCGTTGAAGTCGTGGGCGGGAGTCACCTTGACCGCGCCGGAGCCGAATTCGGGCTTCGCGTAGTCGTCGGCGATAAGCGGTATCTCGCGGTTCGTGAGGGGTAGCGTCAGCATCTTGCCGAAGTGGGGTTGATACCGTTTATCGGCGGGGTTCGCGGCGACGGCGGTATCTCCGAGCAGGGTTTCGGGGCGCGTGGTGGCGATGACGATGCTTCCGCTTCCATCTGCGAAGGGGTAGCGGAAGTGGTAGAGTTTGCCCTGCCGCGTCTCGGTGTAGACCTCGATTTCGGAGACCGCCGACTGTAGTTTCACGTCCCAGTTCACGACGCGGGTTCCGCGATAGATGAGTCCGCGCTCGTACCAGTCCTCAAAGCACTTCAAAATCGCGTCCACGTAGGATTCGTCCATCGTGAAGCGGGCGCGTTCCCAGTCGTAGGAACAGCCTAGCCGCTCGAACTGATGGTAGATGCGCGTTCCGTAGACTTCGCGCCACTCCCAGCACTTTTCAATGAACGCTTCGCGCCCTAAGTCCTGACGGGCTATCCCCTGCTTCGCCAGTTCGCGCTCCACGACGGCTTGCGTCGCGATGCTTGCGTGGTCGGTTCCGGGCAGGCAGAGCGTGTTGTAGCCGCGCATACGATGCCAGCGGGTCATGGTATCCAGAATCGAGTTGTTGAGGGCGTGCCCGATATGGAGGCTCCCCGTGATGTTCGGGGGCGGTATCGTGATGCTGTAAGAGGGGCGCGTCGCGTCCGCCTCCTGATGAAAGAAGCCGACCTCCCGCCAGTAGGCGTACCACTTGCCCTCTATCTCTTCCGGCGCGTAGTTCTTCGCCAGTTCGCGGCGGTTCGCTTCGTCGTTCAGACTCATTCTAACTCTCTCTCCTTCTATTCTCCGCCTTTGCGCCCGTAGAATATCGCCCAGGTCGCAAAGTCGTCTGTAAATGTCTCAAATCGGTGGTCTACGCCCGCAGGGACGAAGAGGACATCGCCCGTCGCGCACTCCATTCGCTCGCCGTCGAGGTTGAAGTTCGCGCTCCCAGCAATAATGACATAGATTTCGTCCTGTTCGTGCGCGGTCTGATAATCTTTTCCGCGTGGCGCGAAGTAGAGCGCCGACATGGTTCCGTGCGCGAACGCCTCAATATCCCATATCCCTTCGACCCACTTTTCGGTGGCGGGGAGGGGGAGTTTCGCTTTTAGTTCGTTTGG
Organism: uncultured Chthonomonas sp.; assembly: GCA_903821495.1. GTDB lineage: Bacteria > Armatimonadota > Chthonomonadetes > Chthonomonadales > Chthonomonadaceae > CAIJLM01. The sequence continues at coordinate 2,298 of CAIJLM010000196.1, forward strand.
GTTGATTTTCATTTATTTTTTCGTAAGCCCCGCGCCTGCCTTACTTATTCAGGCGAACGAAATATCTTTGCGAAGAGAGGCAATAACTCCTCATCCTCTATAATCCTGGCGATAAACAGAGGTACGCGTGTTGGGGTTTGACACGCGGGGCAGACAAATTTTGTTGTCGGCGCCAACCTCATAACAGTAAATCTGTCAGGAATGCCCTGGTAAATGTCGCCTGTTCCAACATCGGCGATGAATCCACGCCATTCACAAATACGGCAGGACATAGGGTGAATATAGGCTCTTTGCCACCTGTCTTCG
>CAIJLM010000197.1 GCA_903821495.1 uncultured Chthonomonas sp.
GAACTCCTGTAACTCTTTTGTCGTTAATCCTAGTAAATGTTGCATATTTTTTCGCTTCGCCACGCCTCTTCTAGTCTCTACCCCCTTATTATACTTGAATCCGTCACTATATGACAGGGCAAACGTAAGAGTTCAGGGTTGTGGGAACTTGGCGCTTAACCTCACCCAACCTCTCTTAGCCCTCAACCCCCGCCCCTTCTCCCAATTCTGGGAGAAGGGGCGAATGCACGGATGGCAGGTTGAGATTGGGAAGTGTGGCGCGTTGTTCTAGGGCGGGTTGCACTGTGCATTTTCTCGCGCTTTTTTGCGTGTTGCGCGGTTAATTCCTAAAAGAGTGAACTCTTATGGGCGAACAGGGTCTAGTCCATTGAAGACTCGCTACAGATGATTTTGTAGGTAGCGCTGATAGAGTTTACAACGGAACCTGACATCGCCGGCAAGGTTCTGCTCGATAACCCCCGCCGCTAACAGACGATAGAAAGCGTCCGCATCGTTGCTCGGCGCTCCCGATAAGAGCGATTTCACATACGCCGTCACGGAAGGGAGGCGCGAAACTGAGACCAGAATGCGCTTGAGGTGGTCGCCGAAGGGACCCTCGTCTCTGTCCGCTTCGTCGAATAGAGAGGCGAAGTTCACTCTGCCCGTCGCCAAAGCGTCCAGCGCCCGCCTCACAAGAAAGGGCTGCCCTCCTATCAGCGCGTATACCGCCTCCACCTCCTGATAACTCCTGAGCGGCGTTCCGTAGCGTCCATTCAAATCCGCCACCTGTTGTAGAGTGAACGGCTTGAGTTCCAAGCGCCGCCCTACATTGAAGGGCGACTGGTTTACATCCTGAATAAAGAGGTGCGCCTCCGTAGCGTAGGAGATAACGACAGTGAGTTTGTCCCAGGGTCCGCCCGGCTCGGTAGAGCGCGAGTTGTGCCACGAACGCACGAGACCGAAGAAGTCGCTTGCGTAGGGGGCGGTGAAGAGTTTGTCTACCTCGTCCATAAACCAGACGAGCGGCTCTTCGGCGCTATCTAGCAGTTCGCGCAGGAAGTTCTCCATATTGAGGTTCGCGCCAAAAATATCTATCCACTCATTCTCGAAGTCGTACTTAAACTTGAGTTGCCGCGCCAACGTAGCCGCGAGAAGTTTGTAGAATAGCTCCTCTTGCGCGAGTTGAGAGGCGTTCAGTTTCTGAAAATCGGTTAGCCCGCAACGCCACCCCTTACCGCGCGCGAACTGAGAACCTTGCGCCAAAAGAGAGGTTTTCCCCATCTGCCTCGCGCCCTTGACAAGCAGAATTGTCTCCCGATTCGCCAGCGCATTAAGAAACTCATGGTCTGTGGCTCTAGCGATATAAAAAGGAGAATCGGGCGGAACCGCTCCGCCCACAGGCTCTAGTTTGACCTCCTCAGCGAGATTCCTATAGGGTTCGTTAATGGCGGAGAGAAGTTCCGTCGCTAACCTCTGGTTGTCGCCTTCGTCATGCCAAATAAAGTGATTCAGGGAGTTGATTATCGCCCCAATAGGTCCCTCTATCTCTTCAAACGAGCCGATACGGACGGGCAGTATGATAGGCTTTCCTGTCTGGGAGTACTGGTCGTGGGCGGTCTCCGCCTCAAACTCAAGCATCTCGCTCTGTAGCGATTTCGGACTGACGATAGCGATAACCACATCCGCCTCGCGTATACGAAGTTCAACGGAGTTCGCCCACTCGACCCCGATTTTAAGGTGGCGGTCTACGTACACATCGTGCCCGCGCGCCCTGAGTCTCTCTTCCAAAAACAGAAGCGCCTTCTCATCAGGTTGCAGATTCCGCTTATAGAGCAGAACTATCTTCTTTGGGGTCTCTATAGGAAAACCCGGCGTGTTCCTCACAGGGGCTTGCCCGCTTATGCGGGCGGGTTCGCCCTCAAAATTAGCGGTATGAGAGGGTTGCGCCTGTTCAGCGCTACCCGCCGCTACTTGGCGAGCCGCTATCTCAATACGCAGTAGCATATCCTCAATGGCGGAGCGAACCGCTTTCGCGGAGGGGTAGCGCTGAACAGGGTCTTTTTTAAGGAGCCGCATAACGATGAAACTGAGTGTTTCGGGAATGTCAGAAGAGCGTTCATGTGGAGAAATTGGGTCTTGCGTCAGGTGGAGCATCATTAGAGAGGCGGGGTTGTCGGCTTTGAGGGGCGGTTCGCCAACAAGGTACTCGTAGAACACCAAGCCCAGCGCGTAGAGGTCGGAGCGAGCGTCCTGATACCTACCCTGTATCTGTTCGGGACTCATGTACCCCGCCGTCCCCATAATGGAGCCTGTCGCGGAGTAACTGAGAATACGCGCAAGCCCGAAATCCATCAGTTTAATGATTCCATCCGAGCAGACGAAGATGTTCTCCGGCTTGATGTCGCGGTGCAGAATGCCCTTACTATGCGCCGCTTCGAGGGCTTTACACATCTGTATAGCGAGGTCGTAGAAGTTCGGGCGGGACTCTTGCGGCATGAGCGAGCGCAAGGAGTGACCCTCCAGAAGTTCCATCACAATACAGATATGACCGCTCTCCGTGTCCTCCACGAGGTCGTATACAGTGATGATATTTGGGTGCGTCAGCCCCGCCAGAGCCTGCGCCTCGCGCACGAAACGCTCCTTCGCATCCGCCTGTTCCAGAAGGTGCGCCGCTATGACCTTGAGCGCGACATCGCGCAGGAGGCGCGTGTCGTAAGCCTTATAGACGATACCCATGCCGCCCGCGCCGAGTTGACCGTCTATGCGATACCGTTGCGCTAGTGTGCTTCCTATCAAATACTCTCTCCTCTATACTTATTGGCTTAACCAAAAGCCCGTTATCGCGCTCTCCCTACACTCCGTCCCGCCTCGAAATCCGCCCCCCATGTCTGCGCGGTTCCGTCCGCGGTTCCAGTTACGATACTCTTTCCATCCGCCGAGAACAGGACAAGGTAGACGGGGTAGGAACTCCCCTTAATCGTCAGTAGCTCCTTTCCCGCCTCGCTCTCCCACACCTTCACTGTAGAGTCCAGGCTTCCCGTAGCGATACGCTTGCCGTCTGGCGAGAGGGCGACGGAATCTACGCCCGCGGAGTGCCCCCTCAGCGCGAGGAGAGGTTTGCCTGTTCCGCCATCCCACACTACCGCCGTTTTGTCCACGCTACCTGTAAAGATACGTCCGCCATCCGCAGAGAAGGCGATAGAGAGTAGAGCGCCATAATGCCCCATGAGCGTAAGGAGAGGTTTGCCTGTCCCGCTGTCCCATACCTGCGCTGTCCCGTCCCGCTCGCCTGTAGCGATACGCCTACCGTCTGAAGAGAAGGCGATGCAAGCGACTTCGCCAGAGGCTTCTATCGTGAGCGTTGGCTTGCCAGTAAGCGCGTCCCACACCTTCGCAGTTTTATCGTGACTGCCCGTTGCGATACGCCTGCCATCCGGCGAAAAAGCGACAGAGGTTACATACCCAGCGTGTCCGCTGAGAGTAAAAATCTCTTTGCCGGTAAGCGCGTCCCACACCTTCGCGGTTCTGTCGTGACTGCCTGTTACTATGCGCTTGCCATCCGGCGAGAAGGCGACAGCGACGACCTCTCTGGTATGCCCTGCGACAGGAAAGTACTCCTCGCCGGATTTGCTATCCCACACTGTCGCCGATTTACCCCGCCCTCCTGTAACGATTCGCCTACTGCGGGGCGAGAGAGCGATAGCGTTCACATAGTCTGTATAGCCGTTGAGCGCGGGCGTTTCCCCCCCTATCGTCGCGTCCCACACTTTCGCGCTAGAGTCGTCGCTCCCCGTAACGATTCGCTTGCCGTCTGGCGAAAAAACGACGGAGTGAACCGCCTCCGTATGCCCCTTTAGCGTCAAGATTTCGTCCCCTGTGGCGCTATCCCATAGTTTCGTCGTGTTATCGTCGCTACCCGTAACGACTCTCTCGCCATCCGTAGAGAAGGCTACAGAGTGAACGTAGCCCGTATGCCCCTTGAGAGTCAAGATTTCCGCGCCCGTTGTAGCGTCCCACACCTTCGCGGTTTTGTCCCAACTCCCCGTAACAATACGCCTGCCATCCGATGAGAACCCTACGCTTGTGACATAGTTTGAATGACCGCGTAGCGAAATTAGCTCCTTCCCTAGTTGCGCGTCCCATACCTTCGCCGTTGCGTCTTCGCTCACTGTGGCTATGCGTTTCCCGTCCGGCGAAAACGCTACCGCCCTGACCGCGCCGATATGCCCCTTTAGGGTGAAGAGCGGGCTTTGCACGCCGCCGCCCCACACTATCGCTGTGTTGCCAACCCCCTTAACCATGCGTCTGCCATCTGAGGAGAGAGAGAGGCAAGAGATACTCCCTGACCTCTGGTTCAGCGAAAGAAGCGGCTTGCCTGTCCCGCTATCCCACGTCCTCACGGTTTTGTCTTCGCTCCCCGTAAAGATGCGCCTGCCATCCGAAGAGAAAGCGACGGTCAGAATGGAGGCTGAATGCCCCCTTAGCGTAAGAAGTTCCCTACCCGTTCGGAAGTCCCACACCTTCGCTGTCGAGTCGCGGCTCCCCGTAACGATGCGCCTGCCATCTGGCGAGAGGGCGACGCAGTTGACCGCGTTGGCGTGTCCTTCAAGCGTGAACATCTCGGTATGGCAGAGGCGATTCCAGTAGCCCCACTCAAAGCCGCGTCCTTGATACGAGCGCGACTCTTCCAGCAGTTCAAGCACGCGCCCCACGTTGTTATTTTCCCAATCCCGCTGTATCAGGTTCATATTCGCGATGTACGAAGCGCTCTCCGCTCTCGCCAACTGCTTCCGCGCCTCCTGCTTCGCTGTCGACTCCGCGCTCTTCGCCACATTCGCTTCGATAAGACGGCTTTTCGCGAGCGCGAGGCTACTGTCCGCGATTCCCTTCTGGGTTAGAGCGTCGTTTAGCGCCTGTAGGCGTTCACGGGCGCTCTTGTCCGCCTGCTTCGCGTGTTTCTCGGCGAGCGCCTTCTGCTTCTGAACCTCTACCCCTTCCGCTTTCACTCGCGCCAACGCCCTTGTGATACGTTCGCTCTGAATGCTTACCGTCCTCAAGGTCTCCGCCTGCCGCTCCGCAAGGTTATCCGCCTCTGCACGAGCGAGATGCTCCTTACGAGCGTTGTCACGGGCGACTATGGCGAGCGTGGCGACCACTGCAATAATTAGACCGCTTCCCGTCAACGCCCGCACTAACCCTTGGCGGTAGGCTATGCGCTGACGGCGTAACTCAGCATCCGGCATCTGAGCCTCTATCCAAACCCTATCAAACACCTCCGCGTAGATACGGTTGCGAAGACGCAGTTCGCCATTTTCAGCCCGCGCCACACCCGACAACTTGATAACGCCCTTCAAAGGGTCTACCTCATCGTCTGAAACGCGCTTTCCAGCGCGAATACGCCCCAATAGCTCCAACAACCCCGCCAACTCCACATCGCTCTTGAGTAGACGGTTGCGAACGAACATCAGGTTGTCGTCGCTCTCCCGCGCCGTCCGCGTCAGGAACATCTCCCGACAGATACGGTCTACATCGGGCGAAGCAGACTCCGCTACGGCTAAACAGAGCCTTTGCGTCAGGTAGGGATGCCCGTTCGTCCAGTAGAGGATACGGTTGAGTAGGAGTTCGCGTTCACGCAACCCGCCCGCCAGAGCCAGAGCCTCCTCGCTCGTGAAGTCGGCGAGTTCTATTCGTTTTCCTACATTGAAGGGGCTGACGCGGGTGTCTTGTATTAGTTCGGCAGGGGTGGCGGTTCCTAAAAGGCAGAACGCCAAACGCGATAGGCGCGGCTCCTGCGCCCTCCCCACATAACACTGCCGTATCGCGCCAAAGAACTCGTCGGCAGAGAAGGGAAGAGAGCGGGTGACATCTATCTCATCTATGAAGATAACAATAGACTCAGACTTCTGAGCGAGCGCGACCTCCTGTATCGCTCCGAAGAGCCGCTGAAGGGGGCTGAGTTGCGCCTGCTCCTTCCAGTAGGCGAGGAACTCTTTACGCAAGCCGAACGCCCTGCCTGTCTCAGAGAGAAGCCCTGCGTACCACTGTTCGGGGCTAAGGTTGCTCCCTCCAAACTTGGTAAGGTCTAAAAAGACGGTGGTTACGTTCTGTTGGTTGAGTTTGGCGATGGTTCGGACGCAGAGGGAGGATTTGCCCATCTGCCGAGAGTTGAGGACGAAGCAGGTCTCGCCTTTAAGGAGAGTCTCTAGGAGTTGGGTGTCGGCTTGGCGCGTAACGTAGGAGGTGGCGTCTAAGTGAAGAGTGCCACCCGTTACAAAGAAGGGTTTTGATGGAGGCGAAGTTTCAGACAAAAAGTAGCGGCTCCGAGCGGTTTCTAAACGGATACTTCTAGGCGAGTCCTCCGAATTCCTGCAAAAGGCAGGCATAAAAACTTATACCCCTCACATCCACCAGAAGAACGAGAATATAATTTGAACAAGACAGTTCGCTCCATCAAGGGCGTAATAAAAAAACTCTGGATGTTCAAACAGGAGGCAAATCGCGCCATCAACTACGTCGCCCTGTCGCGGCTTCTGTGTTAGGCTCCAACTACCGCCTAGTAAGTAGAGTTGGGTGATTAGAGGTAGGGCGATGAGGAGAGGGAGTAGGCTGTTTTTGGCGTAAGGGACGCATAATCTAACGAATCCAAAAACCGTTAGCGTGGTTAGCGTCGTCCACAAAAACCCGCGCCAGAAGTTCAAGGGTTGGTTAGACAGAGCGCTCCAGAGCCATAGCGCCAGCATCGTGACCAGTATGGAGAGATAGACATCGACGACTGCCAGCGGATACGCTATCGCGAGCGCCCCGCCAAGCCAACCAACCACCCCCATAAACAGAACAAGGCAGAGCGCGTTCAGCCCCTCCGCCTCTCGCAAACAGTAGGTTATCCCTGCCAACAGGAGGCTCGCCAGAAGGAGGGAGAGACACTCTACACCAGACGCGGGGTTGACCGCTATTTTCAGAACAGCGAAGCCCATGCCTCCCGCAATGAGAAACATACCTATCAGGAAGGAGTATACCTGCCGCATATAGGCGACTGTTGAAAGCGTGGATTGCGAACCTCCGTAGTTCATAACGCCCTCCCTAATCCGCGTCAATGAGGAGTTCTACTCACATCCACCAGAAGAACGAGAGGATTTGAAGGAGTACATCAATGCACTCTACCACCGCAAAGTCGTCTTCAAGTCCAAAGAGAAAGTCGCTAGCGCCCGCGAATGCGCCTTCAGAAGTAGGTTTCTGCATGAACTTCCAACTACTCCCTAGTAGGTATAGTTGAGTTATCACCGATACCGCGCCCGCTATCGGAAGCAGATGCGCCTTCGAGTCTGGATACGCGCTTCGCACACACCACAAGACAAGTGCGGAGACGAGAACGCACCACAGAACCCCATACCAGAAGTTCAGCCGCTCGGCGGAGAGGAGGCTCCAGAGGCACAGCGCTCCAAACGAGGTTAAAACGCATAGGTAGCAAGTGACTACAATCACCTCATGCTCTAGCGCCGCCACGCCGCCGAGCCAACCAAGAAGCCCCATAAGGAGAACTGCACAGAGTGAGTTCAGCCCCTCCTTTTCCCGCGCCCCGTAGGTTATCGCGCCCATAACGACAATACCCGCGAAGAGCAGGAGACACTCTAAATCTGTCGCAGGTTTGACCGCCACTTTCAAGACGGCGAAGCCCACGCCTCCCGCGACAAGAAACATCCCTACCAGTATGGCGTAGGTCTGCCGTATCTGGGAGAGCGTTGTAAGAGCGGGTTGCGCGGCTACATAGCTCACAGGAAGTCCCCTCCGGGTTCAAACACGCGCCCACACTTCCAGCACTTCGCCTCTCTTGCGCCGCTCACGTTTTTGCATTTTGGGCAGAGGCGCAGTTTGACGGGGAACTTGCCGCACTGCGGACACCGCTTCGTCTCCGCCACCACGTATCCCCCGCAGTGTTCGCAAGCCCCATCGCTCGTCAGGTTGTAGGTAATGGTCTCCCGCTTCACTGCGCCAACGCTTTCTGTGGCTCTGCGCCCTGCTTTGTGGCTCGAAGGTACCACTTGAGGGATACAAACAGCATCGCCAACGCCGTCAGCGCCCATGTCGCCGCCCAGAACGTTCCGGGAAGCCCGGTCATACTCGCCATAGTCATAGCGTCGTTGTGGTTGTGACTGTCTCCATTGGATGTGAGGTAGAGCAGAATGCGAATGTCGCCAAGCGCATTCAGGCTACACTGTATCGCGAGAAACGCCGTCGCGAAGTCGGCGGCTTTGGCGGGAAGGTACTTCGCCAGCGCAAACAGCCCCGCCCCAAGAACTGCGCCCGCTCCTATGGTAAAGACATCGGTTAGCGGGTGAAATCCCCACAGCGCGGTTACTGTCCAGACCGAAATCGCCATGACGTAGAGCGCAATCCGCCCCGGCGAACGAAACGCCTTAATGCGCCCGATGTGCAGGGTTATGGCTCCGAATAACGCGGTTCCCAGATACCCCGAACATATCATCACCCAACCTAACGCCGGTGGAACGCGACTATAGGTCAATCCCTCCCCATTCTTGAAAACCTGTAGCGAGTCTACCCTACCCCCTATCAGAACGGAGGCGAGGGCGTGTCCGCTCTCATGGATGAAGGTGATGAAGAGCCGTAGCGGGTACAGCAGAAAGTTAGAGTACGGAACAAACCAGAGGGCGACGGTAACAAGCGTGGCGATGGCGAGATGCTTACGCGATGTGGCGTGTCGCTCGCCTGACTGTTGCGGCGTGGTTCTGTCTATCGTTGAACTATTTGTTGGATTCATGGTTATGCTCCTGAGCGTAGCGTCTACTTACCATACGGAAGTTACGCCGTTTTGGCGTCACTCTCCTTCAAAAAAATCGCCCTCCTTTTTTCACAGCGTGACCCAAACGTTACATCCAGAAGGGAAAAACGTTACATTGTCTCAAACGGCGGCGCACGGCTATTTTGTGTGAAATTTTCCACAGCGGCGTATAAAAATGGGCAGTAACATGAGAAAGAAGATTAGTCGTAGCCTCGCAAAACAAAAAATATATACGGAGAAAAATCGTGAAAACCACAATCAACGCAGATCTGCCTCAACGCGCCAAACAACGCTCAATAAAGAAACTTCTCGCTATCGCTCTTTTTATGGGCGTGGCTACCGCCTCTCAAGCGCAGGTCGGAACCCCCTCCGACTGGGGCTATAACGCCAGCGGTCAAATCGGCAATGGCTCCCATAACGATAGCCTTACGCCTTTTAGCCTCTCGGCGCTCAATAAAATCGTACAGGTAGCCCACAGCGGCATCGCCTCCTACGCCCGTAAATCCGACGGAACGGTGTGGGCGTGGGGCGCGAACGGCGTGGGGCAGATGGGAAGCGGAGCCGCCTCTGCGGACATAACCGCGCCCGTAAAAATCGCCGCCCTCTCGAAAATCGGCGACATTAGCGCAAGCCCCTACCACGCTCTCGCCGTCAAATCGGATGGAACGGTGTGGGCATGGGGACGTAACAGCAACGGGCAAATCGGCAATGGCTCCAATACCGACGCTCTCAGCCCCGTACAGGTCAGCGGAATAGGCAAAGCCGTAAAGGTAGCGGCAGGAGCCTTCCACTCTCTCGCCTTGAAATCGGACGGCACAGTATGGGCGTGGGGCTACAACGGCTACGGGGAGCTTGGCGATAACACAACCACCTCCAGTAACGCCCCCGTACAGGTCGTCGGGCTAACGAATGTGGTAGCAATCTCGGCGGGAGAGGTTCACTCTCTTGCGCTGAAAGCGGATGGAACCGTGTGGGCGTGGGGTTCCAATCAGTCGGGGCAGTTCGCCAGTGGAACGGTGACGAGTAGCTCCGTCCCTGTTCAACTTCCTAATCTGAGCGGCGTTACACAGATAGCGGCAGGCGGCTACCACAGCGTCTTCCTCAAATCGGATGGAACGGTATGGGCGGGAGGGTACAACGCTTCAGGACAGGTGGGAGATGGAACCACAACGAATACCCCTGTGGCGCATCAGGTTATCGGGCTTGCAAACAGTGCCCAGATAGCCGCTGGGGAGTCGCACACAGTCGCCCTAAACGCGGACGGAACGGTATGGGCATGGGGGCTAAACACGGATGGCGAACTTGGCGACGGAACCACGAACAGTAGTTCCGTTCCAGTACAGGTTCAGGGCTTGACGAACCAGACCTACATCGCGGCGGGTTTCCAACACAGCCTCTCGGTGCAAGCCCTGCAAGTCGCGTCCAAACTCGCCGCATCAAGCCTACAAACGCAGTACGGTCAACCCATCCAACTCACCGCTGTCCTAAAAAACGGCGCGAATGGTCTAGCCATCAGTCAAGAGCCGGTCAACTTTACTCTGGACGGCGTGTCCATCGGCGTAGCAATCACAAACAGCGCGGGCAAAGCCGTTATCATGGTAGCGAACCCTGCGGGCTTTGATGTCGGGAGCCATGCCATTGGCGCGAGTTTCTCCGGCGATAGGCTCTACCTCCCCGCCACGCAAGCCTCCTCCACGCTCACGGTAGCGAAGGCGAACGCCATAACCACCGCCAAAGCCGTATCCACCTACTTCGGTTCAACGGCGAGTTTGAAGTCTTTTCTCAAGCGGGCGTTCGATAAAGCCGCTATCTCTGGGGAGACAGTCGCCTTCAAACTAGACGGAGCCGTCATTGGGCAAGCCGCTACGGATGGAGTGGGCTTGGCGGCGCTATCCTACAAGGTGGACGAACCCTTAGCGGTTGGAGACCACACGATGTCTGTAGAGTTCGGAGGGGATAGCCACTACAACCTGTCGGAGGTTCAATCGAAACTGACGATACTGCAAACGCCTACGAAACTGAGCGGCTTCCACGCGACTGCAAGCGCGGGCATGACCATCCCTTTCAAAATAAAACTGACGCGCCGTCCTGACGCTATGCCTCTCGCCAACAAGACCATTCGCCTGGTCATTGGCGGAAGTCAGATAGCGAGCGGGGTGACGGATGGAACGGGAATAGCCAAAATGACCTACCCAATCCCCTCTAACATGGCGGCGGGCGACTACCCTGTAACCATCTTCTTTGATGGCGACGCGAACTACAGGGCGGAAAGCCACTCCATCTCTGTGCTTACGATTAGACCGTAGGCGGTTCGCTAAGTTTAACGCCCCTGTTTCCCTAAAAACGGAACAGGGGCGTTTTGTATTTCAGAAACGCCAGAGCGAATAGTAGATTGTAGTGAGATTCTTCACAGCGTCTATACAAAAATACCCTGTAACATGGAATAAGGTAGTAGAGTAGTCACTACAAGTAGCCTTGCTTTATAGAAACATCCGCATAGATAATCAAAAAATCATGGAGAACACGTCTTGAAATCAACAACTCGCGCATCAGTAGCCCAAATCGCCCTCCGTTTCACCCTAAGAACCCTTGTCGCCGCGGCTCTCTTCACGGGAGCGACCTCCACGCTTTTAGCGCAAGCAGGCGTTCCGTTCAGTTGGGGCTGGAACTCCGACGGTCAAATCGGCGATGGCAGTCATAACGACCGCCTCGCCCCCTTCAAAATCTCAAAACTAAGCGGTATTGCACAGGTCGCCCGCTCAGGCATAAGCTCCTTCGCAAGGCGGTCGAATGGAAGCGTGTATGCGTGGGGCGCGAACGACAGCGGTCAACTTGGGCTTGGAACCACTCTCCCCGCCGCCTTTCCAACGAAAATCACCACGCTATCTAGTATCGGCGACATCAGCGCCAGCCCCTACCACGCTATCGCCGTAAAAGGCGACGGAACGGTTTGGGCATGGGGAAACAACGACAGCGGACAGGTTGGCAACGGCTCGACGAACACCGCCCTCAGCCCCGTAAAAGTGAGCGGGATGACCAAAGCCGTAAGAGTGGCGGCAGGCTCTTTTCACTCTCTCGCCCTGAAATCCGATGGAACGGTGTGGGCGTGGGGCTACAACGGATTTGGGGAACTCGGTAATAACACGGAAGATTCCAGTAGCCTCCCCGTGCAGGTTGCAGGCTTGACCAACGTCGTACAAATCTCGGCGGGAGAAGTCCACTCTTTGGCTCTGAAGGCGGATGGCACAGTATGGGCGTGGGGTTCCAACCAAGCAGGACAGTTCGGCGATGGGACGCTAGACAGTAGCGATACGCCCATCCAACTTCCCAACCTCAACAACGTGGTACAGATAGCGGCTGGAGGCTACCACAGTCTTTTCCTAAAGTCCGATGGAACGGTATGGTCTGCGGGATTTAATAACTCCGGTCAGTTGGGAGATGGAACCACGACGAATAGCCCCGCGCCGCAACAGGCGAGCGGTCTCTCCAGCGTGATTCAGATTGCCGGAGGCGAATCGCACTCCCTCGCCCTGAAGTCGGATGGAACCGTGTGGACGTGGGGAGCGAACGCGGAAGGCGAACTCGGAGACGGAGACACAACCAGTAGCTCAGTTCCCGTTCAGGTCTCAGGCATGGCGCAACAGACCTTTATCGCGGCAGGCTATCAGCACAGCCTATCGGTGCAAGCGGCTCAAGTTCAGGCGAAACTCTCCGCCTCTAATGCGCTAACGCGATACGGGCAACCTATCAAACTCTCTGTGCAACTAAAGGACGGCGTGACAACGCTTCCCCTAATTCAAGCGTCGGTGAATATCACTTTGGATGGAGCCGTCGTCGCGACAGTGACCACAGACACGGCGGGCAGAGCTTCCATTATGGTTCCCAACCCCGAAAACTACGATGTCGGGACTTACGCCATTGGCGCGACCTTCGCGGGGAACAGGCTGTATCTGGCGGCGACTGGCGCGGGAACGCTCACAATAAACCCGGATGGAGCCACTCTCGCCGCGAGTAATGCGTCCGCCTACCTTGGAGCGACGACTAAAATCAGAGCGTCTCTTATTAACTCTCTCGACAAATCACCGCTCTCAAGCGAATCGCTCTCCCTCTCGCTAGACGGTAGTGTCATTGGCGAAATCACCACAGATACACTAGGCAAGGCGACACTGAACTACTTCGTAGACGAGCCGTTGGCGATAGGCATCCATGTTCTCGCGATAGACTTCGCAGGCGACACGAACACCTTGCCCGCCCACTGGCAGGGCAAACTTACGGTATTACGAACCTCTACGAAACTTGGCAGCTTCCACGCCACTACAAACGCTGGAGCGACTATACCGTTTAAGGTAAGGCTGACGCGCACTACAGACAAAAAGAGCCTTGCGAACCAGACAGTTCATTTTGTTATCGGCGGAGTTGAAATTGGTAGCGCGATAACGAACAGTAGCGGCATCGCCCAACTAAACTACGCTACTCCCCTCGATATGGCGGCGGGCGACTATCCCGTCACCCTCTCGTTTAGCGGAGATACGAACTACCTGCCCATCAGTAACTCCCTCTCTGTTCTTACCATAAATCCGTAAGACGGCTCGCGCAACCGCAAAACGCCCCTATCTCGTACAACCGGTATAGGGGAGTTCGCTTTTCTTACAACTCTCCCTAAAATCAGGCAGGAATTTCCGCAACGCATAGCGAATTAAGAGGGTAATCTAATTATTAACTTCGTAGGAAGGAACCTCCCTCATGGCAACCGATAGAGTGCGCTTTGGCGTAATAGGCGCGGGTGGAATGGGTTCAGGACACTGCACATCCATTCCCAACATCCCCAACTGCACCCTCGCCGCAATCTGCGACACCGACGAAAAGACGCGAACGGCTATCGCGGAGAAGTGTAACGTCCCCGTATTCGATAACCACTCCGCCCTCCTAGATAGCGGGCTTGTAGACGCGGTTATTATCGCTACCCCGCACTACTTCCATCCCCCTATCGCGATAGAAGCCTTTCAAAAGGGCATACACGTCCTTTCGGAAAAGCCTCTGGGCGTAACCGTAGGCGCTGCAGACGCGATGTTGAAAGCGGCGAAGGAATCGGGCAAAAAATTTGGTATCATGTATCAGATGCGGGGCGAACGACAGAACCAAGCCGCCAGAGCCATCATCGAATCGGGGCGTATCGGCAAAATCTACCGCACGAGCCTGATAATGGGCTGGTTCCGCACACAAGCCTACTACAATAGCGGCGGTTGGCGCGCGACATGGGACGGCGAAGGCGGCGGAGTGCTTATCAATCAGTCTCCTCACGCGCTAGACCTATTCAGTTGGCTTGGCGGACTGCCAAGTCGTATCACCGCGCAGACCCGTACAAGCCTCCACGACATAGAGGTTGAGGACGAAGCGGTGGCGCTTTTGGAGTACCCAAACGGGGCGCACGGCTACATCTATGCCAGCACTGTTGAAACTCCCCAGATTCAACGTATCGAAATCTGCGGAGATAAGGGTAAAATTCTTCTGGATGGTAGCGACATCACACTCTATGAACTGGACAACTCGATTCGCCAGTTCAGCGAAGAGACCGATAAGGTGTGGGCGGCTCCTAAGCCTACTGAGATTCCGGTAGAACTCGCCCCCGCGTCCGACAAGCATGGGCACACCATCATTACGCAGAACTTCGCACGCGCTATTCTGTATAACGAGCCGCTTATCGCGCCCGGCGAAGAGGGCTTAAATGCGCTGGAAATAATAAACGGGATGATACTCTCTAGCAAAACGGAGAAGCCCGTCAATGTTCCCGTCGCCCGCGCCGAGTACGAAGCGCTTATCCAAGACCTTCGCGCCTCCTCCCGCCACAAGAAGACGGTGAAAGAGGTACGCGAGACCGACCCGAATCATGTGTAGAGCGCAAGCCCTCACCCCCTCCGCCCTCATCCTACCCTTCGGGCATCCTTCTCCCGATTCGGGAGAAAGACCTGTCTACAAGGTGGGCAGAGAGATTGCTTAGTCTAACTGACTTGGGCGAGGGGCGACTAGGACGATAAGTCAGATTGTCAGGGGTTGAAAACCCCTGCCTCAGTAGAGCAAGCGTCTTTCAGACGCAACTCTCCGCCGCTAGAAGGCTTTTCGAGATAACGATAAGCCTTTCAGCCGAAACCGTTAATCCGTCCGTAGGACGGGCGCGCTTGATAGGCGGGGGGTGTCAACCTCCGCCTCAAAACCGTCCGCCATCATCGAACCCAATAACCCAAAGGAACCCTACAGCGCCGCGCCTACCTTGCGCGAAACGCCTCCCTAACACTATGAGCGAAACCTTCAACCCCTTTTCCGATGCCTACGCCGCCGCCCATCTCGCCGATGAAGCGCGAAGCCTCAGTAGCACCCTCCTTCTTGCGCCCGCCCAAGAACCGCGACGCTTAACCGCCCTTCGACAGTGGCTCTCCAAAATCGCCGACGCTCTCGCCGAGAAGTGCGCGGAATCTTCCGATGAGAAGCAACTCAAATCGTACCACTCTTTACTTTTTCACGTTCGCGAACTAGGCAAGAATATCAACGCCAACAACCATCTTGTTCCATCAGGCTTGGAAATAGTCCTGAAAGCGTTTCAAGAGCAGCTACGCCCAGATGCCGTGACCATAATTCCTTTAGGACTTGACAACAAGTCAGGAGGCGAAGACGTATGGGGAATTAACTGGGCGTTAAACCGTTGCGGAATACCCATTCCATACGTGAAAGATAGTCCTGCAAAGGCTTTCGTGCTAAATTGTCGGCTTGGCGAACAAGACAACGTTCTCGCCTCTCCTTTGCAGATTGCTCACTTATATCGCGATATCGCCTTTGAGATACTGGGAGAAGAGTACAGCATAGCGTCGGGATATAAATACTTTCAAGAAGCCGCGGCGCGTGCATTAGGTCCTGCCTACATATTCGCCCACTGCCTTCATGGGGTGAATTGGGAAGATGAGCCCATAATTCTTTCACAAGGAACATGGCTAGCTCTAGCGGATGGGTGGATGGAGCATCCCGTGATTGGAAACATACTCAAAACAGCCTATAACAGATGCTCCTACGAAAGAGGCTCGGTTGCTATGCACACTCCTGAATGGAAAGCCCTCTGCGAGAAGATACCCGCGTATACGCCGGAGCAGTTCGACGCGGAGGTTCCTATTCTTTGGGAGCGCCTCAAGCAACTTTTGCCGCCGAATGAACTCGGAATGGACGAAGTGGAGTCCGAAAACCCCGCAAGCCTCGTCTCTATCTTAAACGCGGGATGGAGTTTCTACCTGCTACACATGGAAGACCTCTATAAGATACTTGGCTCGAAGACGGCGCAGGATAGGTACGACGCGAAGATGGTGTTAAATCGCCTACTTACGAAGGGCGTGGAACTCTCGCAGATAACTCAGAACTGGCGGACGGCAAGGAAGGCGATAGGACAGTGACCTCAGTACTCGGCGGCATCGAAATCAAACAGCGTATGCGTGAAGCGTTCCCCTCGAAGTTGGTTATCACGCCCATTCTGAACGGCGACCAGCAGATACCCGACCACGCCGCGGCGGTAGACCTGCGCTTGGGTCCCCAGTTCATCGTCGCGAAACGCTCGCACTTCGCGCAGATAGACGCACGCGACGCAGACAGCCTCACCCCCGTCTACCAGTCGCAGGAGCACTTCGACGTGGGCATGGAGGGCGAAATCGTCATCCACCCGCAACAGTTCCTCCTCGCCGCGACGCTAGAGTATCTGCGTATCCCCATGGACTTGACAGGAAGCGTTATCGGGCGATCGTCGTGGGGGCGCATCGGTCTCATTATCGCTACGGCGACGGCGGTGCATCCCGGCTTCACGGGTTGCCTGACGCTTGAACTGCAAAACTTAGGCGATACCCCCATCGTTCTGCATCCGGGAACCCGTATCGCGCAGATAGCCTTCTACCGCGTGGGCGCAGACCCGGCAAGTTTCACCTCGCGAGTCTACCGCGCTAAGTACGTCGCCGCCATCGGTCCCGAATTTAGCCGACTTGGTAACGACGCGGACTGGAAGATGATAAACCAGTTGAAACGGTAACACAATGTTCAACGCGCTCATGGCTTGTATTACGTTCACGGGGCTGTTCACACAGTCCCCCTCCAACTCCGTCGCCGTTCGCCTCCGCCCCGCCGAGATGAGCGCGATACCGCGTATCATGCCCAAGGTCATCGTGATACGTCCACAGTCGCTCAACCTCACAAATGAGTATCCCGAAACGCTCATAAAGATACCCGCTAACCTCAAGCGCCCCGTCTTCGGGACTCTCAAATTTGGCGCAGTCGGCGCAGAGAAGACCATCACTATTGGCGTAGACGAAGCGGAGGACGACACCCCGCCGCGCATTCTGGTAGACGCAAACGCGAATGGCGACCTGAGCGATGACCCGCCGCTCAAGCCCTACAAATCTCAGTTCGTGCGTAACGACGGAGTGACTCTGACCGAATACACCGTCGCGCCTACGATTCCGATGGAGTACGAAGACGGCTCGAAAAGCCTCCTCACGCTCAATATACGCTGGCTCGCCCCCGCCGATGTCCGCCGCTCTAATGGGCGAAGCCCCATCCTCTACTATGCCAACTACTTTACGACGGGAGAGATGACGCTAGGCGGACACACCTACAAAATCGCGCTCTCAGACACGCTCGCGAAGGGCGATTTTCGGGGCAGACCGACGGGCGACTACGCGGGCGTTCTGCTTCTTATGGACATCAATGGCAACGAGGCTTTCGATGGCAAGGGCGAAGCGATAGATATACGTCAACCCTTTAATATCAGAGGGACAACCTACGAGGTCACGAACGTAGCCCCCTCCGGGCAGAGCCTGACCCTCTCAAAATCGAAGATTTCCGTCCCTGAGATACCGCCCCCCCCCGACCTGCGTGTTGGCAAGCCCGTCGTCCCATTTGAGGGCGCAACTATCGGCGGCAAGCGGATAGACTTCCCAAAAGACTATCACGGCGTGACGCTTCTCTACTTCTGGGGTTCGTGGTGCGGCGACTGTAAGGCGGAGGTTCCCTACATGGCGCAAGCGTGGGCGCAACTCAAGGACAAGGGGCTATCCTACCTGGGAATAAGCCTCGACTTCCCTAACGAAGGTAAGCAGTTCGCTGAGTTCGTAAAATCGCATCAACTCCCGCCCGACCAGATTTATGCAGGGAAGCACTGGAGCGCCGATATTGCCGTACTCTATGGAGTGACCTCGATACCGACCGCCTATCTTGTGGACGGCGCGACGGGGAAGGTTATCGCAGGGGGCGACGACCTCATAGGCGACCGCCTCATTCCTACCCTTGAAAAGGCGCTGGCGCATCACAAAAAAGATAAAAAGCAGTGAGCAAACAGGCGTGCAACTAAAAAAACTCCAACTCTTCGGCTTTAAGACCTTCGCCGATAAGACA
>CAIJLM010000198.1 GCA_903821495.1 uncultured Chthonomonas sp.
CCGATCTGTCATAATTGCGCGTCACTTCGGGCAGAAGCAAGCCAAGTGCAAAAGCGCCTGCGACCGGTGTCTGGGCTCAGCGACAGACGGCAAACTCGAAAAAACGGTAGCGCCTTCCACCGCGAAAATTCCCGATGTGGGGCGCGTTCTGATGGAGTGCTTGCAGTCCCTGCCCTTCCCAGTCGGACGCACAGGCTTGGCGAAAATCGCGTTAGGAGCGCCAGACGCTTCCGCCGCGCAAGGCAGTTGTAAACATCACGGCGCGTTGGCGGGCTTTACGCGCAAAGCGGTCATCGCCTTTATTGATGCGCTCGTAGAGCGAAAATACCTTATCGCCTATACTACAGAAGACTATCCGAAAATTCGTCTTACGGCAACAGGAAGCGCCGCCCTGCAAAGCGAAGAGACTATTCTCGCCAATCCCAATCATCGCGCCGCGCCCCCCTCCTCTCACGGCTCGGAAAGAGTCCCGCCCCCTATCATCCACCCTTCGGAAAGAACCGCGCCCCCTACTATCCGCCCTTCGGAAAAAACCTCTGTAAAGACAGACTCAGAGATACCATTCACGCCCGATGAAGACGACCGATTCGAGCAGCTACGCGCATGGAGACGGATAGAAGCCGAGCGGGCGCACACGCCGCCCTACGTCATCTTCCACGATTCGACCCTCCGCGCCATCGCCCGCGCCAACCCCGCCAGTCTCTCCGCTCTCAGCGCCGTTTCCGGTGTCGGACAAGCCAAACAGGAGCGCTACGGAGCCGCTATTCTGGAACTGCTCCACCCGCCCGACGCATAATTGGGTACAATAGCCCCAACAGAAGATATCATCAAACAAAGGAGAAAGCATGAACGAAACACTGCAGGGGTGGCTCAGTAATCAAATCGAGACGCTCAAAGAGCAAAACCTCTACAAGCCGCTGGTCGTGATGGATAGCCCATCCGAAGCCCGCATCACCGTCAACGGCAAGACGAACGTTATCAACCTTGCCAGCAATAACTACCTCGGACTCGCCAACCACCCGAAACTCAAGTCGGCGGCGATAGCGGCAGTCGAGAAATACGGCGCGGGAGCGGGCGCAGTTCGCCCTATTATCGGCAACATGAGCCTGCATATTGAACTAGAGCGGCGCCTTGCGGAGTTCAAACACGTCGAGGCGACCCTCGTCTTTCAGAGCGGGTTCACCGCGAACGCCGGAGTCATTCCGACGATAACCGATGCGGAAGACGCAATCATCACCGACGAACTGAACCACGCCAGTATTATAGACGGCGTTCGCCTCTCGAAAGCCGCCCGCAAAATCTACAAGCACAACGACCTAAACGCCCTCGAAGACGCGCTCAAGCAGACGCAAGGCGCAAAAAAACGGCTTGTCATCACAGACGGGGTCTTTTCGATGGATGGCGACATCGCGCCGTTGCAAGGCATTGTCGCTCTCGCAGAGCGGTACGATAGCGCGGTGATGGTGGACGACGCGCACGGCTCAGGGGTTCTTGGCGGGGGACGCGGAACCGCCTACCATTTCGGCGTGCATCAGAAAATAGACATTCAACTCGGAACGCTCTCGAAAGCGGTGGGCGTGATGGGCGGCTACATCGCGGGTAGCGCGAAACTCGTAGACTGGCTCACCCAACGGGCGCGTCCGTTTCTGTTCAGCACCGCCCCGCCCCCTGCAACGACTGCCGCGATAATTGCGGCGATTGAACTGATGGACACAGACCCCTCCTTGACCGAAAGGCTCTGGGAGAACACGCGCTACTGGAAAGCGGAACTAGGCAAACTCGGCTTCGATACAGGCATTTCAGAAACGCCAATAACCCCCGTCATGGTAGGCGATGAGGGCGCCGCGCTCGCTCTGCAACGCGCTCTGTTCGAGGAGGGCGTACTCGCGCTCGCCATCGTCTTCCCCACGGTTCAGCGAGGCAAAGCGCGTATTCGCACCATGCCGAGCGCCATGCACTCCCGAAAAGACCTTGACGACGCGCTAACCGCCTTTGAGCGGGCGGGCAAGCGGTTGGGGATTATTTAGCGCTCCGCTCCTCCTTGTAATGGCTTGACATCAGGAAGCCAGAATAGTGTATAATGGAATAGTATCTCTGGGACGAGGTAGTCATCTCCCCACCCGCCTCAACCCTACCCGCTACCCTACACTGGGTAGCGATCTGCATCGACCCAAATTTTGCAACCAAAGGTAGGAACGCTTCTCATGAAGATAGAAGAAACTCAGCGCTCCCCCCGCTTTCGCTCCGCTCTAATGATATTGTGCGCCCTTGTCACGCTCATCGCTCTGATGAGTTGCGGTAGCGGTAGTAGCGGAGGCGGTAATAACAGCGGGGGCGGGGGGACAGGGCGCACCATTACGGGAGTAGTCCGTGATTTTACGGCGCTTCCCGTCCCGGGTGTTCTCGTACAACTGACAGGGACTAATCTACACGCAACCACCAACTCTAATGGCGCTTTCACTTTCACCAATGCGCCCGCCGTCGTCACGACTATCACCCTAACTCGCCCCGGCAATACCGGCTACTACAATGTAGCGCAGTATCTGGGTAAGACTTACGACCTCGTCGCCTGCTCCATTTC
The DNA here is from genome assembly GCA_903821495.1 of uncultured Chthonomonas sp. GTDB lineage: Bacteria > Armatimonadota > Chthonomonadetes > Chthonomonadales > Chthonomonadaceae > CAIJLM01. The sequence continues at coordinate 2,582 of CAIJLM010000198.1, forward strand.
GATACCTGTAACCAACGCTACGAACATCGGATTGAGCGAAATCACGCTCTACGGCGGTCCCGACGCTAGCAATCCTCCCCCGCCCCCGCCTCCCATCACCAGTTGCCCGTAAGCAGTCAGCCGCACTGCCCCCGGAGAGGATACAGGGTCTCCTTATGAGCGGTAATAGGAACCGACTACGCCGATGGCTCTCGCCGCCGCTTCTGCTTACGGCGGGGCTATCGGCGGCGGTATTTCTTATGTATCGGTGGGCGATATTCTATAAACTGCCGATACCGTTCTTTCCGTTAGGCGACCAACGCCCCCTTATTCGCCTCGAAAACGCCCCCTTTACCTCACTCGTGGACAATCGCCCCTCGTGGTCGCTACACGCTGGGGCGATTGAGTTCGACAAAATACCAGGAGCCGCTCTCTCCAATATCCGTAGCGCGAACATAACGCAAATTACGGAAGGCAGGCTCTACGCGCTTCCCGAAACCTCCCCCCAACCGCCCGACAATAAAAAAGTCGTCAACAAAAAAGGCGCCTCTTTTCATGCGGATAAGGGAGAGTATCTCTTAGGACAGCAAGCCGATATACCTTACGACCTCTCCCTGCTCTATACCCTCAAATGGAGATTTGTAATGTCGGGTAACGTGGGCTTTAAGACGGAGGACGGGATGGAGATGAAGACCCCGCACTTGAATCTAATGGAACTCCAACGAAGCGGCACAATAAAGATGGAGCGCAGGATACTCTGCAATCAGGGCGCTTCCTTTCTATATAAAGATACAACGCTCTACGCGAATCAGACACGATACAACCTTGCCGAACGTATGATAGAGTGTACGGACGGAGTGCGAACGACCTTCAAAGAGGGAACGATACAGACCGATAAACTCTACTGGAGCCTTCGTAACCAACAACTCTACTGCCCCGGAACCGTTACCGGAACATGGCATGAGGTTCCATTTATCGCCGAAAATATGACCATCGACCTAAAAAACAAGGGCTTTACAGCGCGACACGTAGATTTAACACTGAAGGGTTCG
>CAIJLM010000199.1 GCA_903821495.1 uncultured Chthonomonas sp.
CGATTTTAGACCCACCGTTTTGTAGGTATGCGACTTAGGTTATTTTACGATTTTGTCGCCGCTTTGAGTGAAGCGACATACTGGTAAACGATGTCCAGGAGGGCGGGGTTATCCCTCTCCTTGTGGATAAGGTTCACTAGCGAAGTGCCGACCACTACGCCGTCCGCGAAAGCGACGATACGCTCTACGTGTTCGGGGCGGGATATTCCAAACCCGACAAAGACGGGCTTGTCGGTGTAGGCTTTGATGTTGGTAACAACGTCGCGGAGTTCGGCGGGAATATCGTCGCGCAAGCCGGTAACGCCTGTGCGCGAAACGCAGTAGACGAAGCCATCCGAGAGAGCCGTCACGATTTCGATACGCGCGGTGGTGCTAGTGGGCGCAAGCAGGAAGACAGTGTCCAACTCCTCTGCAATACAGATTCGCTTCCACTCCTCCGCCTCTTCGGGGGTCAGGTCGGTGACGATATGTCCATCCGCCCCCGCCTCTTTCGCCTGTCGCGCATACTCCGCCAGTCCGAAATGGCGAATAGGGTTGTAGTAGGTCATGGGGATAAGGGGCAGGTCAGGGACTCGCGCTCGTATACGCCGAATCACTTCGAGAGATTTCCGCACGGTCATGCCCTTCTCCAAAGCGCGTTGCGAAGAGGCTTGGATACTGGGACCATCGGCGAGGGGGTCGCTGAACGGGATGCCTATCTCAACGCAGTCGGCTCCCGCTTTCGCGAGGGTCTCCACCAGGGCGACGGTTGCGTCGGGGTTCGGGTCTCCCGCAGTGACGAAGCAGACGAGCGCTTTTTCGTTGCGCGAACGGAGGGCGGCGAAATGCTGAGAAAGACGGCTCACTAGGCTAACTCCAATGACTGGACGACGGTGTTCATGTCCTTGTCTCCACGACCAGAACAGTTGACGATGAGAATGGTTTCGGGGGTGAGTTGCGGGCGCATTTTTTCGAGATAGGCGATGGCGTGCGCGGTCTCTAGGGCGCAGATAATGCCCTCTCGATGCGCGAGTTTTTGCAGTCCCTCTAACGCCTCGTTGTCGGTGACGGAGACGTACTTGGCGCGTCCCGCGTCCTTCATCCATGCGTGTTCGGGTCCCACGCCGGGATAGTCTAGCCCCGCCGAAATAGAGTGTGTGACGGCTACTTGTCCGTCCGAGTCTTGCATAAGGTAACTGGCGGAGCCGTGTAGCACGCCCAACGCGCCTGCAGTGAGGGGGGCGCAGTGCTTTCCGCTATCCAAGCCCTCTCCCGCCGCCTCTACGCCTAGCAGGTTGACCGCCCCATCGTTTAGGAAGGGGTAGAAGATACCCATTGCATTAGAGCCGCCGCCGACGCACGCGATAATGTGGTCGGGGAGCCGCCCCTCTTTTTCGAGTATCTGCGCCCGCGCTTCGCGCCCTATGACGGACTGAAAATCGCGGACTATCATGGGGTAGGGGTGGGGACCCACAACGGAGCCGATGATGTAGTGCGTGTTGCGAACGTTTGTCACCCAGTCACGTATCGCTTCGTTGGTCGCGTCTTTGAGGGTCGCAGTTCCGCTGGTGACGGGGATGACCTTCGCGCCGAGCAGTTTCATTCGCGCCACGTTGAGGGCTTGGCGGCGCGTGTCCTCTTCGCCCATGTAGACCTCGCACTCAACTCCAAAACGGGCGCAGACGGTGGCGACAGCGACTCCGTGCTGTCCCGCGCCCGTCTCGGCGATAATGCGGGGCTTGCCCATGCGCTTCGCGAGGAGGATTTGACCGAGCGCGTTATTGATTTTATGCGCTCCGGTGTGGCAGAGGTCTTCGCGCTTGAGGTAGATTTTCGCGCCGTACTCGTCGGAGAGTCGTTCGGCGTAGTAGAGTGGGGTTGCGCGTCCCACGTAGTCTTTCAGGTGTCCGTCAAGTTCCTTCTGAAAGGCGGGGTCTTGTTGGGCGGCGGCGTAGGCGAGCGTGAGTTCGTCGAGAGCGGGGATAAGCGTCTCCGGCACGAAGCGTCCGCCGTACACGCCAAAGCGTCCGCGTCCGTCAGGCAGGAGGGCGTACTCCGCGGTGGCTGTCGTCATTATCGGGGCTAACTCCTTTTGGGGTGGTAAGGTACTTCCATTATACTTGATAGGACAGGGATTTCGGGCGATAAGTCGCGTCGTAAGAGTTCACTCTTTTGGGAACGAACCGCGAAAACCGCAAAACACGCGAAAAGCAGTGCAAAATGGTGGCTGTTCGAGGGCTTCTTTTTACTCTGCGGTATACTACAAGGGCTAGGCGACACCGCCTAGCATACATCCGTAGACACCCGAAAGGGGGTAATCATGC
>CAIJLM010000200.1 GCA_903821495.1 uncultured Chthonomonas sp.
AGTTATTGATGATAGCCGTTGGCATCCTCAAAAACAGGATTCCGTTTGACCCGAATTTTATTTCGTCGCGCCCTTGACAACACAGTATCTGCGGACATCTTTCTCCCGATTCGGGAGAAAGACCTTCCTGCAAGGTGGTCAGAGGAATTGATTTGCCTTACTGACTTGGGGAGGGGTGGCTTCGACTGGTTCTGTCGGGCGTTTAACCCCTCCCTGTCCTGCGGACATCCCTCCCCTAAACGGAGAGGGACTTGCCTGTAAAGTGGTTTCGCTGGGCTTTAGGAATATACCAATCTTTCGGCGAACGAACCGATAGGCGCGTAAGCCTTGTTGGACGAGGACAAGAGATGCTGAAAAATCTGCGTCTGAAAAATGTGGGACCAGCCTCTGAAATGGAGTTGGAACTCGCGCCCAGACTCAATATCATTACCGGAGATAACGGTCTGGGCAAGAGTTTCTTGCTTGATGTCGCGTGGTGGGCGCTGACGCGAACTTGGGCGCGTGGCATGGTTTTACCGCATTACACAACGGATGAAGTTTCTGAGATAGAGTTTACCTATCGCCACACTGATACCTTAGAACTCAAGTATCCAAGCCAGTTCAGCAGAAAGAACGAAAAGTGGTCTGGGTTTACAAACAAACCGCGGATATTAGAACTTGTGCTGTACGCGCAAGTGGATGGCGGTTTTTCTATGTGGGATCCAGAACGCCATAGTCCCTCAAGCGCTCGCTCACTTCCTTCCTCTTTTTTGTTTCGTCCCGATGAGATATGGGAGGGTAACGCTTTCTGTGAAGGTTTAATTCGCGATTGGGCATCTTGGCAACGCGATAACGGCGACGCTTTCCGCCTACTGGAAAACGTCCTGCAGACCCTCTCTCCCTCGCCAGAGGAGCCACTAACCGCCGGGCGATTACGCAGAATCTCCGTGGAAGACCCCAAAGACTACCCTACTATCAAAATGCCGTATGACCAAGAGGTCGCTGTTATTCACGCCTCTGCGGGGTTGCGTCGCATCATTGCGCTCGCCTACCTGCTGGTATGGATGTGGCGAGAGCATCTTCTGGCTTGCGAACTGCGGGGAACCGCGCCCGCGAAAGACATAGTTTTCCTATTTGACGAGGTGGAGGCGCACCTGCACCCTCAATGGCAGAGGCGAATCCTGCCCGCCCTCTTCGCGGTCATGGCGAAACTCACGGGCGAACACTCCGTCAATGTGCAGATGGTTGCGGCTACTCACTCCCCTCTCGCGCTCGCCTCCCTAGAGACCTTTTTCGATTCGGAACAGGACGCATGGTTCGATATTGACCTCGTTCGCGATAAGCGTAAGGTGGCGATAGAGCGGCGAGACTTTGTTCGCAAAGGGACTGCGGGGCGCTGGCTTACGAGCGATGCGTTTGATTTGCTCTCCGAGGGGCGTTCGCTAGAGGGCGAACAAGCCATCGCGAAGGCGGAGGCTCTGCTAGATAGGCGTAATAACGGAGCGACATTAGCCAAAGAGGAGATAGAGAGCGTTGACGCGGGATTGCGAAGAGCGCTTCCTGACATAGACCGCTTTTGGGTGCGATGGCGCTCCTTTGTTGACGAGGGCGGGTGGCTTCAATGATGCACGTCACTCCCGCCGATGAGCCTAGCGATTTTGATACTCTCGTCCGTCAACGGGGGTTAAGCGCAGTAGCGGAACTGGTAGGCGAACAGGGAAATCCGCTAAAAAAGGTAGTGAATCACCGAGACGAACTAAAAGGAGAACACTTCCCCGCCTACTGGCGCGAAGCGACAAGCCAACTGCTAGAAGCCTATAGCCGTATCTGCGCCTACGCCTGTTTCTATATTGAGCCGACTACGGGCGCGGCTACAGTAGACCACTTCGCCCCAAAGTCGCAGAGTTGGGATAAGGCTTACGAGTGGAGCAACTACCGCCTCGCCTGTTCGTTAATGAATACGCGCAAAAACAAGTTTGACGATGTTACTGACCCCTTTGAGGTAACTGAAGGCTTATTCGCGCTAGATTTGGTCACGCTAAAGGCGATACCTGGACCCAAAGCGGGCGCAAAAACAGAGGAGGTTCGAGCTACTATCAAGCGCCTCAAACTGGATAAGACGGAGTATAGCGAACAACTTGGCGAGTACTACCATGACTACAAGGAGGGGCATATCACGTTTTCCTATGTGGAACGACGCGCCCCCTTCCTCGCTTACGAACTAAAACGGCAGGGCAAACTTCGTCCGGAACACTAGGCTCTTAGAACTGCAAACGCCTCTCTGTTCGCTTCAATCAGCGAACAGAGAGGCGTTTTTTTGTCAAAAATAACTAACTCTCCCTATTTTTGTTCTTGACAAAAGGCTTGTTAGCGCCGTATACTCTCCCCAACAACGAATCCTGACTAATATGATTAAATTAGTCAGGATTAAGGAAAGTGAGACCTATCATGTCCCGTGTGCAAAATAGCCGAGCCTTTACGCTCATTGAACTTCTTGTCGTTATCGCCATTATCGCGATTTTAGCCGCGATACTATTCCCTGTGTTCGCTCAGGCGCGGGAGAAAGCCCGTTCTGCCTCCTGCCTCTCCAACACTCGACAAATCTCTACGGGCTATGCCATGTATATTCAGGATTACGACGAAAACTTCCCTCCCACCGTATCCGAACGACAGGCGCCTCCCGGAACTCCGGACACCGCCGACGCTCGCGCCCCGTTCAGCTATCGTATTCGCCTGAACCCTTATGTCAAAAGCCAGGATATTTTCAAATGCCCGTCCGCGCTTCCTTGGACGGCGCAGGGACCCGGCAACTGGTACCCTACCGACTACGGTTGCCACCTGAACGAGGCGTTCATCACACCGGCGGCGAATAACCATCAGAAGGACTACGCCGGCGTTGGGGTTATCGACCTGACCGACTTTGGATTCAACGACCATACGCCGCTCGCGAGCATTACCTATTCGGCGCAGTTCGTAGTTCTTGCAGATGCGGCGCGTTCCGACAAGACTGTGTCGCGTGGAGGTCTCTATCCTCAACCGTGGGCGTTTGACGTTCCTTCGCAAGCCCGATTTATCGCCCGACACCAGGGCGGAGGCAATGTCGCATTCAGCGACGGACATGCCAAATGGAAACGACCGGAGCAGACATGGCGCTCCTACTACGATAACGACTGGCGACGAAACCCTGTTCAGACTCCGTAAGCGCGACCAATAACCCGCGTCGTCTGAAACAGCCTCGCCCCTATCTTCCGCAAAATTGGAGGAGTAGGGGCGAGCTTTTGCTTTGAGGCAGGGTATAGTTACTGAAACTACCACGAGCGAGAGAGGATTTCTATGAGCGAGACTAAATATCGTTACGGCATTATCGGCACGGGTATACCGTGGCGCGAAGAGGGGTCATCGGGCTTTGGAATGGCGAACGCCCACTACCCGAACATGATGAAGAACGGGCGGGCGGAGCTTGTCGCCATTTCTGAACTGCTAGACGCTCGCGCCGAGCGTTTTCAGGCGACGCACGGAACCGATGTTCCCAACTACCACAGTTATACGGAGATGTTGGCGGAAGAGAGCCTCGATATTGTGAGCATCTGCACCTGGCCCCATCTTCACGCTGAGATGACGATAGCGGCGGCGAACGCAGGGGTAAAAGCCATCTACTGCGAGAAGCCTATGGCGATTAGCTGGGGCGACTGTAAAAAGATGAAGGCGGCGGCGGACGAAAACGGCGTAATACTCTGCTTCAACCACCAACGACGCCACATCAAACTGTTTCAAGAGGTGCGCCGAGCGGTGCAAGATGGCGAAATCGGCGACCTTGTTCAGATTGAGGCGGAGTGCGGAAATATGTACGACTGGGGCACGCACTGGCTAGACATGATGTTCTTCTACAACAACGACGACCCCGCCGAGTGGGTTATTGGACAGATTAACAGTCAGACCGAGAACAAAATTTTCGGCGCGATAATGGAAGACCAGGCGGTTCTGAACTTCAAGTGGAGGAACGGCGTGCGCGGCTACATGGCGACGGGCGACCTTGCAAAAATCGGAGCCGTTCACCGCTTGATTGGCAAAGAGGGCGTGATAGAGGTTCTGAACGAGCGGAGTTACCGTATTCTGGGCAAGGGAATCGGAGAGTGGAAGCATATCGAAGTCCCGCAGGGCGACTGGAGCGACCTCGCTCTTGCGGCGAACGATGTGGTTCGCGCTCTGGATGAGCCGGGATACAAGCCGCTTATCTCCGCCGACAACGCTATACAGAGTACAGAGGTTATCTTTGCCACGTACCGTAGCAGTCAGATACATGGGCGCGTAGACCTCCCTCTCGCTTATGAGGGCAATGGCTATCTCGACCTCGTGAATGCGGGCGTAATAGGTCCCGACACAAAGTGATAAGGAGAACGTCTTCCATGCGAAATCGCTTCGCCTTGCTACTTATAGGGCTAGGGCTATGCCTCGCTACGGGGGCGCAGGGGGAAAAGAGTAAGTTCCCCCTGTTCGCCTACCTTACCGGAACGCCGACAGCGCGTATCATAACCTATACCCCCTCTCGCCTCGACCCGCGCAACGAGGCGAATCAGCATACGCTAAAGTCCTCCGATATTCGCGCCGACCTTGAGGCGTTGCGCCCGATTTTTGATGGTCTTATCCTCTATGGCTACAACGAGGCTTGCACTCCGCGCATCCTCGCGCTTGCGAAGTCGCTCAAGTATCGCGCCGTTATTTTGGGGGTGTGGGACATCAAGTCGCATAACGAACTGATGGGAGCGATTAGCATCGCGAACGAGTATAGGGGGAGCATGGCGGTTGGCTTGCTGATTGGAAATGAGGGTATCAACTTCGGGCGTTACGAACAGGAAGACCTCGCGATTGCGCTTGAGACCGCCCGCGCCAAACTCGCGCCGAATATCCCCATCGCTACTAGCGAACCGCTAGGGCGCTACGACAAGGACTTTGTACGGAGTTTTGGCGATTTCCTCGCGCCGAATATCCACCCTGTATTTGACCGTCCTGACAAGTCACCCGAAGAGGCGGCGGCGTGGGCGCGGGAGGAGGCTCTTAAACTGGCGAAGACCTCCGGCAAGCCCGTACTGCTCAAGGAGACGGGGTTTCCGCACGATGGCAAGCCCGCCTATACCGCCGAATCTCAGAGAGCGTTTTGGAGTTGCTACATAAAGCCCGGCGTAGTCGTTCGTAATGGGGCGAACTGGGTCTTTTACGGGGTTGCGTTTGAAGCCTTCGACCTGCCCTGGAAGAGCGAGGCTTCGGGGCTGACCATTGAGAAGTCGTGGGGACTGTTTTCGCAAGACCGCAAGCCCTATCCGGCGGCGATGGCTTGGAGCGTTTTGGTAAGAGTTCACTCTTTTGGGAATGAAGCGCGAAATGGGGATGCGAAATGCG
>CAIJLM010000201.1 GCA_903821495.1 uncultured Chthonomonas sp.
CTCCTATATCAACGCCTTGAGTATACAAAATAGCGCATTATCGAGCAAAGGTTGTGTTAACGGATTGGGTTGCGTTACGCTTCTGGCGACCAGCGCTATCCTATTTACATCAGGGAACCTTGCGTTTAGCGGCGTAACCTTTACTCTCTGGCTACTACAATACATTAGATACAGGTCGTTTAACCGCCAATACACCAGTATGATTTCAAAGTCCAAACGATTTCGTACGCGCATTATCGACCTCCTCCAATCTACTCAGGTGGAGATAGACCTTGCACTCCTACTAGAAATACACACTCGTTGGAATTATCTGGGAACGATTGGACGATCATTGGCAACCGCCTCTTTTAGTTGGCAGCGTTACAGGAACGAGGAGGTATACCTCGCACTACAAAACATCACCGACGCGGTCAGACAACTAGACAGAGAGCGGTATTATGCGCTATCGCCCGAAGTCCGCGAAAAGCTACACTCTCTCCTGTCAGATTACGCATTCGATGTCCTGCGCCCCGCCCAATCCTCCGCGCCTGAACAAACTATCTCCGAATGCCTTTTCCCGTTCTGCCTGACGGCGATTGAACTCTATGCGAGAGTGGATGATTTTGGCAAAGAGAGTCTGTTGCAGTGGATAATCGACGGAAAAATACCTGATGAAGGAGGCTACCACTACGTCGATTTCTCAAAGGAAGCCGCCCGTCAGTTAAGAGAACAGGCGAACGCCGCGCTTCACTCTCTTAAAAACGCCAAACGTCCAACCCCTTACGAACAGTCGCTCCTGCGTCCCAGCGATACCCCCCTCGTCGAAGAGTTGGAACTGCTCCGCCCCTCTCAAGAGCAGGGCGACGCGCCTGAACAACTACTTCGCCCCTCCTCGAACGACGCTCCCCGTGACGAATAGTTCACGCGCCATGCCAATGGTAGACACCCGTTTATACCGCCCTACCTTGACAAATTGATTCTCTATGCTCTATAATGTCTTCATGGCAAGCGGTATCACAAGATTAGGCAAAAACGCCCCCCTCGCAAAGCGTCGCGGAACCGGAACGCGCCGACGCTGGAAAACGATTGTCGCCGCCTGTCTACTCACGTTTCTCTCGATAGTCGCTATTCTACTCGTCGCGTTCGCCGCTATCTTCTGGCGCTTCACCAGAGACCTCCCCAATCTCGAGGTCGTGGTCAACGACATCAAGCCCCCCAACGCCACCGAAATCTATTCGCAAGACGGCGAACTGCTAGGCAGGCTCCGCGTCGAGAATCGCCAGCCCATACAGTCGCTCAAAGAGTTGCCGCCCTACGTTAAGGACGCGACCCTCGCCATAGAAGACCACCGCTTCTACCAACACTCCGGCATAGATTTCAAGGGAACCATGCGCGCCCTATGGGTCAATGTGAGTAGCGGACGGGCGGCGGCGCAGGGAGGTAGCACCCTCACCCAGCAACTCGTGCGAAACCTCAAGCAGTTCGGACTGACGAAAGACAAGAAGTTTGAACGCAAGATACGCGAAGCCTTTATCGCCATCCGTCTTGAACAGATATACACCAAAGACCAGATACTCCTCCACTACCTTAACAATATCTACTACGGGCGCGGCGCTTATGGAGTGGACGCGGCGGCGCACGTCTTCTTTGGAAAATCCGCGAAAGATTTGAGCCTCGCGCAAGCCGCCCTTCTCGCAGGTCTCGCGCAACGCCCCTCCGACTACGCCCGAAGCGAACAGCGCAAAGTGGCGATGGATAGGCGCGACGACGTTTTGACGAAGATGCTAGAGTATGGCTACATCAACGACAAGCAGATATCCAACGCCAAGCAAGACCTCACAAAGTTTATCCCGCCCCCCAAACAGATGCACTCGGACTTCAAAGCGCCCTACTTCGTCAACTACGTCCTCAAGCAACTTACGAAGCAGTTCGGCGCGGACTACCTCTATTCGGGGCTGAAAATTGAGACGACCCTGAACTACAAAATGCAACAGTGGGGCGACTCGGTTGTCCGAAAAGGGCTAGACAAATCGGAAGGGATTGGCGCGAACAAGGGCGCTCTCGTCAGTATAGACAACCAGTCCGGCTATATCCGCGCTATGGTGGGCGGACGCAACTTCTACGTAGACCAGTTCAACGCCGTGACGCAAGGGCGACGACAGCCCGGCTCCACCTTCAAAGTCTTCGACTATACCACCGCCTTTGAACTCGGCGCGGCTGACCTCGGCACGACCTTCGCAGACGAGCCTATCGCCTACCCGAACGACCCCGAACACTTCGTAAAGAACTACGACGGCAAGTACAGTTATGGGCGTATCTCCTGCCTCAGCGCGATTCAGTGGTCTAAAAACACTATCGCCGTTCAGGTCGCCAAAAAGGTAGGCATAAACGCGGTTATCGCCATGGCGCACAAGATGGGAATCACCACCGAAATCGCGCCCTACCTGCCGATTGCGCTGGGAGCCACTGCAGTGCGCCCCATAGACCTCGCCTCCGCCTACTCTGTCTTCCCGACGGGCGGCAGACGCTTTCTGCCCATGTCTATCGTTCGCGTCACCGACTCGAACGGCGAGGTCGTGCTGGAAAACCTGCCGAGTATCACCGAGCCTATCCTCAAGCAGTCCACCGTCGAACAGATGGACAAGGCGCTCCAAGCCGTTGTCGAATCGGGAACAGGAACCCGTGCGCGAGGCTACGAGGATATTGGCGTGGTAGAGGGCGCGAGAGGCAAGACGGGAACCACGAGCGATAACCGAGACGCATGGTTCGCAGGGTACACGCCAGAGCTGACAACGGTGATATGGGTGGCGAGCGAGCAGAAACGTAACGGCAAAATCACGTATAACGAGATGCCCGGCGCTACAGGCGGACACCTCTGCGCTCCCATGTGGCACGACTATATGATGCAAGCCATTCCCGAACAGCGACGCACACACGTCAACATACCCGGCATTACCGTCACGCAAGAGCAAGCCGACCAGAAGATAGCCCTCGACCCCGATAAGAAGGTTAAGAAAAAGGCGAAAAAGGACAGTAAGCCTAAGCCCGCGACAGAGCCAGACGCGACAGAGCCAACTCCCGTAGAGACCGACGACACTCAAGAGCAAGACCCGCGCATGAGCGTTCCGGAGGGCGCGCCGCCTGAAGCGACCCCGCCGCCGCCTACCAAAAACAGAGACCCGGACGGAACGGAACCAAAACCGGACAAAACAGAACCAGACAAAGCGGATAAAGAGACCGCCTCCCTCCGAACCCGCTTCCGAACCGCCGACAGCCTCGCCCCGAATCATATCGCTATACCCGCCAAAAATAGCGGCGCGCAGTTGACGACAGTGCGTATCTGCACCGATTCGGGACGCATCGCCACCAGATACTGCGCCGACACACACAAGAAGCGCGTCTCCTCCGAACAAAAAGCCTCGCTAGGCGTTTGCAATCTTCACCAAGTTCCTCCCGGTGAGGAGGAGTGACCGCCCCTCGCGCCGAACTATCTCCTACAGAGTTTTAACATAAGCCCCGTCCCCTATCCCGAAAACGGAGATGGTTTGACGGTAACTGGGCGACTGAACAGAAGGTTGCACCTAACCCCCGTCCCCTATCCCTA
>CAIJLM010000202.1 GCA_903821495.1 uncultured Chthonomonas sp.
GATGATCGCGGATAATGTGAATGTAACGCAAAAAACAGAACTTGCCACTACACCGAGACAGAGGAGAACAGAAGAAATGACAACTTATGGAGCGAAACGACAAGAGCCTGCGGGTAGCATGATACAACGCATAGTGCGTATTTGGCAGGAAACGCCTATCAGCCTGAGCCTTGAAGCGATGGCGTTCGGACACACCTCAAAACACGCATTGATATCCAAAAGAGTGTTCGATATAACGGTAGCCTCCGCTCTTCTAACGATACTCATGCCTCTCTTCGGTCTCCTTGCGTTGGTGCGTGGCGGCAAAGTGTTTGAGAGCATTGAGCGGTTAGGATGGTGTGGTATTCCCTTCACGGAGATTCGTATAAAACCATTTCACGGCAAACTCGATACGATATGTCAGCAGTTCGGAGTCTACCGCCTGGCTTCTCTATGGAACGTGTTGGGCGGTGAGATGTCGCTTGTGGGACCTCGCGTTGTTTGCGAAGGCGAACTCAACTCACATCAGTATGAGGTATGGATACGACAATCGGCGCGTCCGGGACTCATCTGCCTCTGGTGGGTGCGAAAGCGTGCGAATATCTCCTTCGAGACGGAACTATCGACAGACTTGGAGTATGTGGAGTGCATTTCGCTCAAGCGCGATCTAGGAATCGCCCTTCGCGCCGTGCCTGCGCTTCTTTTCGGCGGCGATAACGGCGCCAATACGGACGAGGTGGCTTTTCTCGGAGTGCAAATAGACAATCTAACTATGGCGGAAGCGGTGGACTCGATTGTCAACATATCGGAAGCGGGAGGCAGCCGCCATGTGGCTTTCGTAAATGCAGATTGTTACAATATCGCCCGCAAAAATCCAGAATACAAACGTATTCTACAGCGCTCCGATATAACCCTTGCAGACGGTATAGGGGTCAAAATTGCTGGCAAGCTACTTCGCCAACCCATAAAACAGAATGTCAATGGGACCGATATGTTCCCGCGTCTCTGCGAGGCGCTGGCGGGCGCCGGTAAAGGCGTTTATCTACTAGGAGCGAAGCCTGGTGTCGCGGAGGCGGTAGCAGAGTGGGTGAACGTCAATCACCCTGAAACGAAAATTTGCGGCTTTCATCATGGTTTCTATGCAAAGGAGGAGGAAGAGGCAGTCATTCAAGCGATCCGAGAATCGGGGGCGGAGATACTTCTAGTGGCGATGGGGGCGCCAAAACAGGAGGCGTGGATATCGCAAAACCTAGAGCGAACTGGCGCTAAGGTAGGAATGGGGGTAGGCGGACTGTTCGACTTCTACTCAGGACGTATCCCACGCGCTCCGCAGTGGGTTCGAGAAATTGGCATGGAGTGGTTCTATCGCTTTATGCAAGAGCCGCGACGTATGTGGAGGCGGTATTTCTTAGGAAACTTTGTCTTTCTGATTAGCGTTGTTGCGGAACGCATTCACAAATCTTCGCGCCAAAAAGTTTTACAAGACCGAAGAGACTAGTTGGTTAGGCGCAAGAGGGAAGCAGACCTCGCTAAAGGGAGTTGAGGGGTGTTATGCACCTCTCTTTTACTGAAACGCGGCAATATACGCCGCATTTAATGGAACGTTTACGGTGATGTAGGATGAAGAACAATTTCCTACGACGAGTACGTTGACAAAATGATGGACTATTTCAAAATCAGGGATCTCGCCGCAAAACGAATGCCTGGACTGAAAATTATCTGGGTCTACTTTGTGAGCGATAAAGGAAATATGGCAATCTATCCGGGAAACAGTGAGGATTTTCACAACTATCCTTTTCAAGACCGGCCATGGTATAAATC
>CAIJLM010000203.1 GCA_903821495.1 uncultured Chthonomonas sp.
AGACAAACCGCTTAAACTTGGCGCAAACCCAAATCCATTGCCGCATTTGGCGTAACGCTATCGAGGCTTGCGCTTCCTATATTCGCCAGGGCGATTATGCCATGTTTATCTGCATTGTCTATTAGGTCTGCCCCTACGCGGATTGTTGGTCTGTAGGGGCGAACTGTATGTTCGCCCTTCCCTGATAGCGTGTTCGCCCGTTGAGCAATCTCTACAGCGTGTCGTTGTAGAAGAACTCGATAATCTCGCCATTGAAGCCCCGCACGAAGGCAATCCAGAACTCATGCGGCGTTTCGCTATTAGGAGGCATAACGCGCTTCGCCTCCATCGTGACGGTGGCTCCTGCGGCGCGGGCGCGTTCTAGTGCCTCGTCGGTGGCGGTGGAGCGTAGCGCGAAGTGAAGAAGCCCGCCCTCTGCAATCTCCTGATTCGGGTCGCCCTCTCGTCCTGCGAACACCTCGATATAGTTGCCGTCGCCCACATCTAGCATAGCGGCGCGAGAGTCCTTGCCGCCGTTAGCGCGTTCGTCGCTCCCCCAACCGTGCTTTTTTTCGCAACCCAGCGCGGCGTAGAAGGCGAGCGTCTTCTCAAAGTCGAAGGCGCGAATCGCGATGTGGTGAAAGCCGCCGCCCCCAATGACGGCGTTGGTTCCGTTGTTTGGCATAGTTTTGCTCCTTCGCCTCACCATTCGGGAGGCTTGATGTCTTTGATGATGAACTGAATTTTTCGCTCTCCGCGAAACTCGTTGATTTCCAAGGTGTAACAAACATCCAGCGAAGAGAACGAAGCGAGCGTGTCTGCGAACTCCCCCTGATTCCACCAGAGCGCGTCTATCATGTTGTTGTAGTTCACGCCCTCCGCCCGAAACTGAATTTTCAGGTGCTTCCCGTCCTGCCCCATGCGCGTCATATTCGCGATAGGAAGCCCCCGCGACACAAACATAGGCACATCGTTGTCGTGCCAGAAAGGGGCGAGCGACTCTATTTCGCGAATGAGCGCGGAGTTGAGAATGGAGGTGTCTATCTCCAACGCTACATCAATAGAAGGGGTCATGTCCTCCTCCGTCAGGCAACCTTTTGCAATCTCGTTCATGCGTTGCGCGAAGCCCTTCACGCTGTCCGCGGAGATAGAGAGTCCCGCCGCCTGATGATGTCCCCCGTACTCTATCAGAAAACCGCTACAAGAGTCAACCGCCTCAAAGATATTAAACGCTTCGATGCTACGCGCCGAGCCTCGCCCCTCTCCCGTAGTCGGGTCAATTCCAATAACGACGACGGGTCTCCAGAACCTTTCGCGCAGTCGCCCCGCCACCAGCCCCACCATTCCCCCCGCCCAACTGCTTCGGCTCACAACAAGGCAGGAGGTATCCGCCATGTCCGATTTCAGAACCTCCTCCATCGCCTCATCCATCATCTGACTCAGCAGTTCGCGCCGCTCCATGTTCAGCTTGCTGAGGAGTTCCGCGAGGCGTTTTCCCTCGTCCGCGTCTTTAGTCAGCAGGATATTCAAGGCGTGAATGGTCTCGTCAATACGGCTAGCGGCATTCAAACGGGGACCAATTCCGAAGCCGATATTGTAGGGCGTAATCTCCTTTTCAGGGTCAACGCACTCGTCTACAAGGGCTTTCAGTCCGGGCTTTTTCGTACTGCGAAGCGCCTCTAGTCCATGTTTCACGATGATACGGTTCTCATCCAGCAAGGGCATAACGTCCGTAACGGTTCCAATACAGGCGAGGTCGAGATAGGCGGCGCGAAACCTATCCGCCGAAAAACCGAGATACCGCGTCAACGCTTCGCACGTCTTAAACGCGACTCCCACCCCCGCAATATCTTTGAAGGGGTATACCGAATCGCGGCGGTGGGGGTTCACCACAGCGGCGGCGTTCGGCAGGTCTCCGTTCGTTTTTGGGGTGTGGTGGTCGGTGATAATAACATCTATACCGCGTTCGCGTGCGTGTTCCACCTCGTCTACCCGTTGGATGCCGCAGTCCGTCGTCACAATCAGTTTAACGTCGTTCGCCTGCGCCTCTTCGATGATAGGAACGCGAATATCGTAGCCGTCGCGCTTGCGGTGCGGCACGAACACCTCCACCTTTCCACCCAGTGTCTGTAGCGTTCGCGTCCACAAAGCGGCGGAGGTGACTCCGTCCCCGTCGTAGTCGCCATGAACGAGGATGTTCTCCTTCTGATGCAGGGCTTGCTTCAGGCGTACACAGGCTTTTTCCGCGTCGGGAAGCAGAAAGGGGTCGTGCAGTCTGTTGAGCGTGGGGTTCAGGAAGTTGTCCACCTTTTCAGAGGTGGTAATCCCGCGCTGAACTAGCAGACGCGCCAGAACAGGCGATACTCCGACTTCGCGGCAGAGAGTAGCCTCTACATTGGGGTCGCCGGGAACAGTATGCCAACGTTTGGAGATAAAGGGTCTTTTCATAGTGTAAGCCTACTTTGAGGTGCTACTTTCTGTGTTTGTGGAGTTTAGAGGCGGGTAAGAGTACAGGGTTGCATTGCGCTTTTTCGCGCTTTTCGCGGTTCATTCCCAAAAGGGTGAACTCTTGCTTAGGCGGCATAAACGGAAGAGCGTCTACCCTCAAGTCCTCGCTATTTCGGAAAAGATACCCGCAGGACAAGCAGACCCCCAAAAACAGCCTGTCTCTACCCGCTCGAACTGAGACGGTAGAAAACAGGCTGTAATCCTTCACAAGGCTATAAAGCGCGGATGACGAGACTTGAACTCGCGGCTTCCTGCGTGACAGGCAGGCACTCTGACCACTGAGCTACACCCGCACAAGAGTTGAAACGAATTATAATATAATGGATTTTTCGCGATTTGTCAAGAAAAAAGAAGAAGAAACCGTGCAAGTTCGCGACTCGTCAAGGAATAGTGAAGCCCGAAACAGAACAAACAGAAGAGAAGGCTGTTTCCTCTGCCAGCGCGCTCCTCTCTGCGTCGGGGAGGGATGCCCGCAGGAGAGGGAGAGGCTAGAAAAGGGGCTTCGCGAACAGATGATATTTCAAATCTGGTTGACGCTTATCGCAATTTTTTCTGTTCTGCTAGGCGCGTTCTGGCTACTCATACGCCGCCCTCTCCTGCGCCGCTTGAGGGCGGAAGCCGAACTCGCCAAAGAGGAGAGGCTCTGCCAACAACAGCGGGCGGAAGCGCGGAAAGCCGCGGAGCGTGAACTCTCTGCGCTACTAGACGCGCCTCAAGAGGCGGCGCAAGAAGAGCAGCGCCTACAGAAGGAGGAACACGAGTGAAGAAATTCAAACTAACCCGACTCCTAATCGTTTCAGGAGTGTGCCTTGTCCTATTTCTAGTTGGGTTCGGAGTGTACAACAGTTTCATGCAGTGGATACCCGCCGGACACGTCGGTCTGCTCTACCATGCGAACGGAGGGTTAGAGAAGCGCGTGATTACCCCTCAGCGGGTATTCGTAGGTTGGATGACCACCCTCTACACCTACCCCACCAAAGAGCAGTCCGCAGTCTACACCAACGACCCCGACGAAGGCGAAGTCAAATCGGCGGACGCGGTGAAGGTCGCCACCAACGACAACGCCAATACCGATTTCGATATTGTAATATGGTATCACATTGCGCCCGACGACGTTCTCAAGGTCTTTGACAACTACCGGGGGCAAGCCATAGAACTCATCCAAAGTTCGGTCATACGCTCCGCAGTGCGTCAGGCGGCGAGCAATATCGGAACGCAGTACGACGCTTTCGCGCTCATGGGAGAGGCGCGGGGGGAGGCGAGTCTTAAACTCACCGCTCTTTTGCAGAAGGAGTTGGGACTGCGCGGCATCACTATAGACGGCGCAGAGTTCGCCGGACATAGCCCCAGCCCCGCGATATTGACGCGCATCACCGCGCAAATCAACGCGGAAACCGACCTCAACATTGCGAAAACCCGCCAAGAGATAGCCAAAGCGAAAAAAGAGATAGCCATCACCCTCGCCACCGCGCAAGCCGAAGCCAGTAGGCTGAAGTCGGCGCAGACGCAGGCGAAATCGCTAGATTTACTAAGCATTGAGGCGGACATCGCCGCCCTGAAAAAGTGGGACGGCAAGGTTCCGCCTATCCAGACTCGGCAGGGGCAGAGCATCGTGATAACGCCGGAGACGCTGAACGCCATTACGGGAAAAGGAGCGGATAGATGAGACGTAAACACAACTATCGTATAGGGCTATTGGGGTTATTTGGCATCCTACTCTTCTCGTCGGGCTGTGGATTCCATCAGATACCGCCCGGTAGCGTTGGCGTAAAGTTCAACGGCGCGTCCGGCGTGAGCCATCAACTACTACGCCCCGAAGTGGTCTGGGTGGGCTGGAACGAGCGGCTCATTATCTACCCTACCAATATCCAACAGGCGGTCTTCGTGCAGAGCGCGACAGAGGGCGATAAGCGCAAGGACGACAGCGTGCAAGCCTCCACCAAAGAGGGCGCGGTGCTACCAGTGGATGTCACGGTGTCCTATCGCATCCCCGCAGATACGGAGAGCATCACGCAGGTCTTCAACACGTTCGGCACGCCTAGCGACGACCCCGACCACCCTCTGCACTATATCCAGAGCAACTTTGTACGTTGGGCGACCATCGTTGCAGTCAACGACGTATCTAGTAAGCACTCTATATTCGACCTGATAAGCGTACACCGCGCTCAGTTTGGACCTGAGGTGAAGGCTTCGCTTGCGCCTAGATTTGCCAGTTGGGGACTGAAACTGGAGGACGTGCTAATTCGCGAAATCCACCCTCCGCAAGAGATAGTGAACAAAATCATGGAGCAACAGCAGGCGCGGTCTGAGTTGCAGAGGGTGAATATCCAAAAACAACAGGCGGTAACGGAGGCGCAAACGCTGATAATTGACGCGCAGAAAGAGGCGGAGCAGAACCGTCTTCTCTCGTTACAGGGCGACCAAGCCCTCGCTCTCAAGAAACTAGAGCGCAGAAGGATATTCACAGAGCGATGGGACGGCAAGTCGGGGCTGGTGGGCGATAGCGTCATACCCCGCTTCTAGGTAACGCCGCCTAACCCCGCCCCTAAGCGGGTTAGGCGGTTATATCAACGGTTAATTTCCAAATGAGAGAGGATAGGCAGAGATGGTCAACCTCGCACAGAGAGTTTTTGATGATTCTACAACATGGGAGGGCGCGGAACGCGACCTGAGTTTCCACCCCGCCAACCCTGCAACCTCGCGCCGCCTGACGCAAGAACAGATTCGATTTTACAATGAGCAGGGCTATGTGAAGGGAATGCGTGTCTTCTCCGATGAGGAGATAGAGGGACATAGAGTCTACTTTGACCGCCTACTAGACAAGCAGATGCGCGATGGAGGCGATAGCTACTCCCTGCGCCGCCTCACCCGCTTCTGCCAACCCGTGTGGGATATTGTCACAAACCCCCTCATACTCGACTACGTAGAGGACATACTAGGCTCCAACATCGTCGCGTGGGGGACGCAGTACTTCTGCAAAATGCCGGGGGATGGAAAAGGTCGTCTCGTGGCATCAGGACGCCTCCTACTGGCCCTTCACGCCCGCCCGCACCGTCACCCTCTGGCTCGCAGTAGACGATGCAGACCGCGAAAACGGCTGTATGCAGGTTCTGCCCAAGACGCACACCCTCGGAATGCTCGATTTCGATATGAGCGGCGCGAACGAAAACAGCGTTCTTCCCCAGAAAATCAAGCGGGCGGAGGAGTATGGCGCTCCCGCCTACTTCGAGTTGAAGGCGGGCGAGATTTCGCTTCACGCCGATATGCTCGTGCATGGCTCAGAGATAAATCACTCTAACCGCCGCCGTTGCGGGCTTACTATACGTTATGCGAACTCCGCCGCCGTGCGTTCGCTAGACGCAGGGTGGACGCAGAATAGTATCGTCTGCCGCGGAGAGAATCCCGACTCCCGCTGGGCGAACGTTTCGCGCCCTGAGAGGGACATTTTGGACGAGTAGGGCGTTGCGGGTATACTTAGGATACGCTTCTCATACAATGTTTACCCTGTCGGGCGGATACAACAACTACGGCGGCTCTACCGCGCCTCGAACGCCAAGCCTTAGACTACCCACATCATGCAAAAATTCGCCTTCATCATACACCCCATAGACGCAAAACGCGACGTTTCGCGTAAATACCCCATCGCCCGCTACCTCCCGGAACGCTGGATTGAGTGGTATCTTCAGCGCCGCGACCCGCTCCTCGTCGCCGATATACACGGTATACGCTCTATCACGGGCGAAGAGGCGCAGGGCTGGTTCATCGCTTGCCCTCTCACCCCGCGTCAAATGCTCGAACTCCCCCTAGATTTCGTGTGGGACAAACTCCAAAAATGCGGGGAGATAGCGCAAGAACTCGGCGCAGGAATTATGGGGCTTGGCGCGTTTACCTCTGTGGTCGGCGATGGCGGAATCACCCTCTCCAAGCGCCTCCCCAATCTCGCGATAACGACAGGGAACTCCTACACAGTGGCGACCGCCATTGAAGGGGCGAAGCAGGGCTGCGTTCTGATGGGGCATGACCTAGCGCAGGCGCGAGTGGCGATTGTGGGCGCGACTGGCTCTATCGGCGCGACGTGCGCTCAGATACTGGGGCGCGACGTGGCTCATATCACCCTGATAGGGCGCGATACCATGCGGCTGAACGCGCTTTCCGAGCGTCTGCAAGCCGATAGCGAGTGCGAATTCGCCGTCTCTACACAGATTGAGCAGGGGCTGAAAAACGCCGACCTTATCATCACGGTGACGAGCGCGGTGGAAGCGGTCATTCTGCCAGAGCATATCAAGCGGGGCGCGGTAGTCTGCGACGTAGCGCGTCCGCGTGATGTGTCGGTGCGCGTCGCGAAAGAGCGCAACGACGTGCTTGTTATTGAGGGCGGCGTAGTTGCGGTTCCCGGCGACATGAAAACGCCCTACCACTCGAACCCTGAGCGCAGTTTTAGTTTTGGATTCCCGTCCGGAACCGCCTACGCCTGTATGTCCGAAACGATGCTTCTCGCCCTAGATAGGCGCTACGAAAACTTCACGTTGGGCAAAGAGGTGAACGTGGCGCAGGTGGATGAAATCGCGCAGATAGCCGTCAAGCATGGCTTCGGGCTTGCAGGCTTCCGCTCCTTCGAGAAGGCGGTTAGCGAAGAGACCATCGCCGAAATACGCCGAAATGCGGGAACCGCCCCAAGCCTACCCTTTGCGGAGGGGAAGGTTTAGAGCGAGCGCCCTCAGACGACGCTGAGTTTGAAGCCGCAAGCGTTGAAAACAGAGGCGAGCAGGTCTATTTAGGGCTTCCTTTGACAGGAGGGTGTGGAATTTTTCATAGCGCCGCAACTTTACGAAACGCAATAGGGAGACCCGTTCGTAATCCTATCTGCGAGAGTGTTGACAACAGATAAAGAAAAATGTGATAATGCTGTTTCGTGGAGTCTGTATGAGGGGTTACTGCGCCTGATTTCGAGAAGAGTAGCCCCGCAACGGCGAAATGAATCGCGAACAGCCTTCCTAGCCAGTGTCAACGCCTACACTTAATTGAAAAAACAGACGCTTCAATCCGAGCCATGACGCGGTAGTTCCCTAAAAGAGAGTGAAATATCTTGGGACTACGACGCTCATAAAAAACGGTTTTCGGAATCTACGGAGTGGAAGGAGAGGGAGATAGAATGAGTTCAAGTTCTAATAATCCGTTCGTGCGAGCGTGGCGATACCTCAAGTCGCTTCTACATGGTAAATTAGACCAGTGGGAAGACCCTGAGATAATCATCAACGAAGCCGTTCGCGAAATGAAAGATAGTCAAATAAAAAACCGCGAAATGGCGGTTCAAGCTATCACACAGCGCAACAATCTGCAAAAAGAGGTGGACAATCAGGAGCGTACCGTCGCCGACCTCGAAAAGAAGGCGATGATGGCTCTGCAAGGCGGCAACCGCGAACTTGCGAAGCAGTTCCTCAAAGAGAAGGCTACCTACGAGCAGACTCTCGGCTCTATGCGAGAGAACCTGATACGCGCCAACGACTCGGTAGAGAAGGTGAAAGTCGCCATTCGCTCCGAAGAGGAGCGCCTTCGCCAGCGCACGTCCGAAGCCCTTGCGCTTAAAGCCAACCTCAAGCAGGCGCAGATTCAGAACAAACTCAACAAGGCTCTGGACACGTTCCAGTTCAGCGAGACCGAGAACAACTGGTCGGCGGCGAAAGAGCGTATCGCCTCCCTGCAGTCCGAAGCGGATGCCCGCGCCGAGATTTCAGGAACAAGTATCGAGAGCAAAATGCGCGATATGGAACTTACGCAGATGGATGTAACGGTTGACCAAGAGCTTGCGGAGTTGGAAATGAAGATGAACAACAACCCCGCTATGCGCTATCAGACCACCAACCAGCCCCAGCAGATTCAGACCGTCGGGGGCGGCGGCGCTCCCGCCAGTAATGGCGCTGGAAACGGCGCAGGGGCGAGCGTTCCTGAAAGCGACCTAGACCGCCAACTAAAAGAGCTAGAAGAACGTCTCGGCAAAAAGTAGCAGGGAGCGCAAACGATGAGTATTCCCGAACGCTTCTATCGAATCGCCCGTAGCAAGTACCACGACCTTCGAGACCGCATTGACGATATGGACTTGGAGGCGGAGGAGCGCGAAGCGCTACGCGAACAGACCACAACCAATAGGCGTGAATCCCGGCGAGATGCCGTGCGTGAACTGGGAGAGTCGCCGGGGGACGCGCAGTTAAGAGCGGCAAAAGTGAACGCGCCCGATTTGGGAGGTCTCCAGCCGCGTATGCGTACCCCCGAAGAGATACGGCGAGGAGCTTCAGCGAATACGAACTCCTCCTCTTCCAACGCGCAAACGAATGTAGAGGCTGACCCGCTTACGCCCCACTATCGCCTCTTGGGGATAGAGGTCGGCTCCGACTTCCAAACCGCGCAAGCCGCGTACCAGCGCCTCTTGTCGCGCTGTGATGCGAGCCGTTTTCCGGTAGGCTCTCCCGAAGCGCAGGATGCGGAGAGAATCCGCGAACGCCTTGAAGAGACGTTTCACGCCTTGAAAGACGCGCTAGACCCCATTTCGCGCCGCTTTGACATACTTGAGTTGGATGAGTCCCCAACCCCGTCCGAATCGGCGAAGTAGGAGAATTAGGAGGTTCCGTCGTATATTACGGCGGAGCCTCTCTTTCACATCTGAGCGCCCGCTGTTCTAGACAGGAAATAGCCCTTCATGCACAAGCCTTACGACATTACCATGAAGCAACTGATAGAACAGCGTCCACTGGATTGGTTGCGTCTCATCGGTCTTCCGCTCGGAGAGGTCTCCCTTATAGACGCAGATATCTCGTCCATCATAGCGGAAGCCGATAAACTCTTACGTGTCAACGCGAAACACCCCTATATCGCTCACCTTGAAATGCAATCCTCCTATAAAACAGACATGGCGGAGCGATTCATGGTGTACAATGTAAATACGGGTTTTCGCACTGGGCTTCCTGTTCTTACAACCGTTTTCCTACTACGCCCAGAGGCGGATGGTCCCGTAATGCGCCAGCCGCTACTACGAGCCTACGCGCAAGAGGAGCCTTATCATCGGTTTCAGTTTCGCGTGGTGCGATTGTGGCGGGAGCCAGTAGAGAAGCTTCTGGAAGGCGGTCTGGGTACGCTACCCCTCACGCCTCTGTGCGCTACCTCCACATCAGAGTTACCGGAAATCGTGCGGCGCATGGAGAGGCGTATTGAAGCGGAGAGCGAAGACGCAACCTCTGTGTGGATGGCGACGTATCTGTTAATGGGCTTGCGCTACGACCGCTCTATGATACAGACACTGTTGAAAGGAGTAAGCAAGATGAGAGAATCTGTCACCTATCAAGCCATATTCGAAGAGGGGGAAGCGAGTGGTGAGGCAAGAGGCGAGGCGAGAGGCGAACTCAAGGCTCTGCTCATCATTGGGCGCAGACGTTTGGGAAACCCCTCCGAGCGGACTCTGACGCTCCTTCGTGCGATAAACTCTCCCAACGTAATGGAAAGCCTCATCGCACGCGCTATAGAGGTGGAGAGTTGGGACGAACTGATTGAAGGCATTTAGTGGTAATAATAAACGGTTTGGAAGAATCTGTCACCTATCAAGCCATATTTGAAGAGGGAGTGGCGAGTGGCGAAGCGAAAGGCTTCCGTTACGCCATCCTTGTATTTGGACGCAAGCGTTTCGGAGAACCAAACACGGAGACATTGGCGACGCTCCAATCTATCACTGTACCGGAAACATTGGAGCGCGTCGTAATGCGCTTGCTTGAAGTGGAGAGTTGGGACGAACTGGTTGGCGGAATTTAGAATCGACACTCGGTAACAAGAATAGAGGTACGGCGCAAAGTCGCCGATACTCGTGACAAGGAATTTATGCCATGTCCTTTTTGATGCGACGTTTTTCTGTTGGACTACTTATCTTAGGCTCTAGCCTTCCGGCTTTCGCCCAGAAACCTAACCCCGGAGTTCTCTCCATTGTGGCGGAGCCTGCCGCGCTAACCTTCTACGATGGGCGCGATACCCGTTCCGTACTCGTAACGGGCAAGACTGCGAACGGCTACTCCCTCGACCTCTCCCCTGTCGCCAAGTTTCAGGCGAAGGATGGCGGTATCGTCAAGGTGGACGAAGAGGGTAAAATTACGCCCCTCAAGGCGGGTAAAACCCTGCTTACCGTCACCGCTGGCGGTAAAACGACCACCCTTGCGGTGAACGTGAAGAGCGCCGCGCAACCTCCCGTCAGCTTCGTTCGCGAAGTGATGCCCGTCATGGGTAAGGCGGGATGCAACGCGGGAACTTGCCACGGCTCTGCGAAGGGCAAGAACGGCTTCAAACTCTCCCTGCGCGGCTACGACCCCGCCTACGACTATCACGCCCTCGTAGACGACGTTATGGGGCGACGTAGCAATCGTGTAGACCCGCCGCAAAGCCTGATGCTCCTCAAGTCCACCGCAAAAATCCCCCATAAAGGGGGTCCCGTCCTCTTCCCCGGAACCGCCA
This sequence comes from uncultured Chthonomonas sp., assembly GCA_903821495.1. Classification (GTDB taxonomy): domain Bacteria; phylum Armatimonadota; class Chthonomonadetes; order Chthonomonadales; family Chthonomonadaceae; genus CAIJLM01. Next base: position 10,975 of record CAIJLM010000203.1, read on the forward strand.
ACTACACCCTCGTTGAAAACTGGATTCGCGAAGGCGTGAAGAACGACGGAGCGACGGCGGCGAAGATAGCGCGGCTGGAGGTGTTTCCGAAAACCCCCAACCTTACGCTACCCGGCATGACCCAAAAAACCCTCGTCATCGCGCACTACCTTGACGGAACAGACCGCGATGTATCGCGCCTCGCGGTGTTCACAAGCAGTATGCCCGAAGTCGCCACTGTATCGCCGCTTGGAACCATGACCGCAGTGCGGCGTGGCGAAGCGGCTCTGCTAGTGCGCTACGAAGGAAACTACGCCGCTACTCCCCTCGCCATTATCGGAGACCGCGCAGGATACAAGTGGGCGCAACTGCCTGTCTTCAACTACATAGACAGACACGTTGACGCGAAACTACAGAAAATCAAGGCGAACCCCTCTCCGCTCTGCGACGACAGCGCGTTTCTGCGCCGAGTCTCCATAGACCTTACCGGGCTTCCGCCCACCCCCGAACAGGTACGCGCCTTTGTCGCCGATAAGTCCCCCACGCTGGTCAAGCGAACAAAACTTGTGGACGCTCTACTCGCCTCTACCGAGTACAACGAACGCTGGACGAATAAGTGGTCTGACCTTCTGGAGGCGAACAGCAAGTTTTTGGGAGAGCGCGGAGTGCGGAAGTTCCGCAACTGGATACAGACCTCCATCGCCTCCAACAAGCCCTACAATCAGTTCGTCCGCGAACTGACCCTCGCCTCCGGCGACGCTTTCGAGAACGCCCCCGCCAACTTCTACCGCGTGAACAACGACACCTCCAAAGCGACGGAGAACGTCACCCAACTCTTCTTAGGGATACGCTTCTCCTGCAACAAGTGCCACGACCACCCCTTCGAGCGGTGGACGCAGAACCAGTACTATCAGTTCGGCGCGTTCTTTGCGCGTGTGGCGCATAAGTCGAGCCAAATGGAGGGTTCCGAAGTCATCTTCGCGGCGGATAGCGGCGAAGTGAACCACCCCAAGACCAACGCTATCGTCGGTCCCAAAGTCCCCGTCGGGCATAGCGCCCAGTTGGCGAGTACCGTGGACAGGCGAATCGGGTTTGTGGACTGGCTGACCTCGAAGGAGAACCCCTACTTCTCCCGCGCCATCGTCAACCGCCTCTGGAGCTACTTCTTTGGCAAGGGAATCATCGACCCCGTAGACGACATTCGCGGCGGCAACCCGCCCAGCAACCCCGAACTACTCGAAGCGCTCAATGTAGACTTTGTGAAGAGCGGCTTCGATATGCGCCATATCATGCGGGCAATGGTTCTCTCTCGCACCTACCAACTGTCGCTCGGCTCGAACAGGTGGAACGTGGACGACATTATCAACTTCTCGCACGCCATGCCTCGAAGGTTGGAAGCGGAACAGCTCCTCGACGCGATACATCAGGCGACGGCGACGGTTCCCAAGTTCGAGGGACTGCCCATCGGAACCAAGGCGAAACAGCTCCCCGACGCGGCTATTATGGGCGGAGACCTCTTCCTGAACCTCTTTGGTCGCCCTCCTAGAGAGTCGCCCTGCGAATGCGAGCGGGTCAGCAACGTGAGTCTGGGGCAAGCCCTCAACCTCATCAATGGGCCCACCATCTCAGATGCGATAGCGAGTCCCGCGGGTCGGTTGGCGCGTTTTATGCAGACCAACCCGTCGGATGAACAGGTTATTGAGGAGATTTTCCTCTCAACGCTCTGTAGATACCCAACCGCCAAAGAGCGCAAGGAGACGCTTGCCTATATCAAGCAGTCGCCCTCCCGTATGGAGGGGGCGCAAGACCTCTCATGGGCGCTTATCAACAGCCCCGCTTTTCTCTTTAACCGTTAGCCCCGCGCCCGTCCCCTCTCCCAATTCCGGGCGAGGGGCGACTGACGGGTAGGTGATTTTGAGTGGCGATACGCCACTTTGAGAAGGAGTTTCTCCGATGCTATACATTCCCGGTCAACAAGGCAAGATGTGCGATAGTCTCACGCGACGCGAGATTTTAGAGGTAGGCGGCGCGTCCATGCTCGGTCTCGCGCTTCCCGCCCTTCTGGAACAGCAAGCCCGCGCCGACTCCAAGCCCGGAGGCTCTAAGCCCGGCTGGAAAAAAGCGAAGTCGGTCATTCTTATCTACCTGCAAGGCGGTCCCAGCCACATAGACATCTGGGACCCTAAGCCCGACGCGCCCGAAAACGTGCGCGGTCTCTTCAAGCCGATACGCACAAACGTTCCCGGTATCTGGCTCTCCGAGACCATGCCGCTACTCGCGCAACAGATGGATAAAGCGACCCTGATTCGCTCCGTCTCCTACACCCCGAACGGGCTGTTCAACCACACCGCCGCCATGTATCAGATGCTGACGGGGGAACAGGCGGACAAGGTTTCGCCCTCCGGTCAGTTGGAGCCGCCCTCGCCCTCCGACTACCCCAACGTCGGTTCGCACGTCTCGAAGTTTCTGCCGCCAGAGGTGGCGATGCTTCCCTTCGTCATGCTCCCGCGCCCCTTGCAGGAGAGCAACGTTATTGGGAAAGCGGGAACCGCAGGGTTTCTTGGGAAAGCCTACGACCCCTACTACCTCTATCCGCCGGGAGAAGACACCGACCAGAAGAAGATGGAAAAACTGAAACTGGACGACCTGACTCTTAGGGCGGAGGTCTCGCAAAACCGCCTCGAACGTCGCGCCAAACTTCGCACGACCATCGATTCGGGGATGCCGGAACTTGAAAAAGCGGTCAGTTCGTTCGCGCTCGACTCCTACTACGAGAAGGCGCTGGGGCTGATTCTTTCGGGACGCGCCCGCGAAGCCTTCGATTTGACCAAAGAGCCGGACAAAGTGCGAGATCGCTACGGGCGACACACCTTCGGGCAGTCTACACTGATAGCGCGACGGCTCATTCAGGCGGGAACCCGCTTCGTTCAGGTGAACTGGCCCTCCGTCGCGAACGGCGACCCGCAGACCACCGCATGGGACACCCACGCCGCGAACTTCGGTCCCCTGAAAAATCTGCACTGCCCGAAACTGGATAGCGCCCTCTCCGCTCTCCTGGAAGACCTGAGCCAGCGCGGTATGCTACAGGATACGCTCGTCCTCGCTGTCGGAGAGTTCGGACGCTCGCCGCGCATGGGGGTCAGCACCTCCGGCAACGGCAACGCCCCCGACGGGCGCGACCACTGGCCCTACTGCTATACCGCGATGATTGCGGGCGGCGGCGTGCCTGGCGGGCGCGTCTTCGGAAAGTCGGACGCGACTGGCTCCACCCCCGTAGAGAACGCCGTACACCCCACCGACCTCCTCGCGACGGTCTACCACACGCTCGGCATTGCGCCGGAGACGATTATCTACAACCACCTGAACCAGCCGCGTGAACTGGTGAAGGGGAAGGTCGTGACCGGGCTGTTCTAGGAAAAACCAGGCTTCCCCGAAGGAGGGCGAACGCGATGCGAAGACTTGTTATCTACCTGTGCTATTTTATGATGATGTGGACTCTCGTGTCTCGTTCGCCCTCGTTCGGTAGAACCGTAACCGACCTAAGCGTTGAGGAAGTTCCCCCAAAGCGCCTCCTTGATAACCTCCAAGCCTATCTCAAACGACATCCCAGAGATGCAGAGGCTCACTATGAGTTAGGGCGTGTCTATAGCGTCCTCTATATCTCGAACAAAAAAACGATAAGCGCCGCTTTCAAAACACTTGACGACAAGCCGTTATCGTTCGGGATATTTTTTAACAACTCTCCTGAGTACGCACGATATCCGGTATATCCTGGATTTAGCATACACGAACCCTCTCTATCGGAACAGGAGCGCTTTGTCGGTCTCTCCCTGGCATACTATAAAGAGGCTCTTGAATTAGCGGAGCGAACCAAAATCAAAAGCCTTGAATCGCAGGACAGGTGTCCGCTCTACTTGCTTGGTTACGCATGGATGTTAGAGAAAGGAATACAGTTCGCCAAAACCCTTCCCGCCCCGTTCAAGGCGAAGAGAGGTTTGGCGACAGAGCAGGAGTGGCGGGATAAGGCTACCGACATTCTACGGGAGGTTTATCGAAACTATCGCCCCTCTCTGCAAGAGATACAAAACACCTTGAGCAACCACCCTATGGCGGCTCAAGAAGCGGCGGAAGGTATTGTAAGACTACAAAGAAGCAGTAAGAACCCGCAGGTGCAGAAAGAGGTCGCTCTGGTTCGACAATGGCTGGATAGCGTAGATAAGTTGCACAGGTTTATGAGTCCTATCATCTTCCCTCTAAACGGACATGACACGCTCTCTCAACTCCTCGCGCCTCGCAAAGCGGTTCGCTTCGACCTGATGGGCGACAGAACGGGAACGCGCTGGAGTTGGGTGAACGAACGAGCGGGGATTCTGGTGTGGGATCCTCTACATAACGGGCGCGTTCGCTCCGGCTATCAACTCTTCGGGAATGTGACGTGGTGCATGATTTGGAAGCACGGATACGCGCCCTTAGCCCGACTGGACGCGAACGGAGACGGCTGGCTGACGGGCAGGGAGTTGGAGGGTATCGCAGTGTGGCGAGATAAGAACGGGAACGGCGTTTCGGACAGGGGCGAAGTCATACCCTTGAGCAGACTGGGAATCGCCCGTATCTCCGTGAAGGCGTTGCAGGGAGGCGACGGCGTCTTCTGGAACCCCAAAGGAATCGTTAAGCGAGATGGAACCGCCGTTCCTACCTACGACTGGATTGCTAAAGAGGCGAAGTGATAGAGGAGGGCGAACGCGATGCGAAGACTCGTTATCTATCTGTGCTATTTTATGATGATGTGGGCTTGTGTGTCTCGTTCGCCCTCGTTCGGTAGAACCGTAACCGACCTAAGCGTTGAGGAAGTTCCCCCAAAGCGCCTTGCCGCCAACCTTGAAGCCTATCTTAAACGACACCTTGTAGATGACGAAGCCTACTACGAACTAGGGCGCGTCTATTGCCTGATGTACGCATCGAGCCAGAAGACGGTTCAGGGAACGCTGAAATATATCAAGAGGGCGGAATTGAAACATGGAGAGATGGACTTGCCGGACTCCTTTTACAATCTCTACCGAGACTACTATATCAAGTCGCCTCCGCCACCTAAAACTGAACAAGAGCGGTATCTGAGCCTATCGCTGAAAAACTACAAGCAGGCTGTAGACCTTACGGAGCGCTCGCGATTAGGACAGTGGGGAATAAAGCGACGCTACTATCGGTATCTGCTGGGGTATGCTTGGATGCTGGAGCAAGGAATCAAGTTCGCCAAGACCCTCCCCGCGCCATTCACGAAAAACCAGACGCTGGCGACGGAGGAGGAGTGGCGGCGAGAGACTCTGGACGCTTTGCGGGAGGTGTATCGAGACTGCCCTTTTATGGAAACGCACAAAAACTATCCTTTTGAGGAGGTTTTCCAGATATATATGGCTCCCGCATGGGAAGCGGCGATGGGCATCATACGCCTCGAACAAGGTAGTAAAGACCCGGAGGCGGTGCAAGAGGTCGCTGATGTAAAAGAGTGGCTAAAAATAGAAAGAGCGAGAGACGCTAAAGAACCCCACTACATCAGCCCTATCATCTTCCCTCTAAACGGACATGACACGCTCTCGCAACTCCTCGCGCCTCGCAAAGCGGTTCGCTTCGACCTGATGGGAGACAGAACGGGAACGCGCTGGAGTTGGGTGAACGAACGAGCGGGGATTCTGGTGTGGGATCCTCTGCATACGGGGCGCGTTCGCTCCGGCTATCAGTTGTTCGGGAATGTGACGTGGTGCATGATTTGGAAGCACGGGTACGCCCCCCTAGCCCGACTGGACGCGAACGGAGACGGCTGGCTGACGGGCGCGGAGTTGGAGAGTATCGCGGTCTGGCGAGATAAGAACGGGAATGGCGTTTCGGACACGGGAGAGGTTGTCCCGTTGAGCAGGCTGGGAATCGCCCGTATCTCCGTAAAGGCGTTACAGGGAGGCGATGGCGTTTACTGGAACCCCAAAGGCATCGTGAAGCAAGACGGAACCGCCATCCCTACCTACGACTGGATTGCCAAAGAGGCGGCGAGATAGGCGGTACAATCCATTGCGGGAATTTCTCGCAATGCTCTCTTGAACGGAGGCGTACAGTGGCTGTTGAACTAAAAGAAAAGTCCGCCGCGAATATGGAAATATCGGCGGTGTTTGAAGAGATTCGAGATGTCGTTCGGGCGGATGCGCGAGGGCGCATTGTACTCGGCTCGGAGTTTTCGGGCAAGAATTTTATGGTGGCGCGAAGCGCGAACGGAGACCTTCTGTTGACTCCCGTGGCGGTGATACCGGAACGCGAGGTGTGGCTCTACTCCGGTTCGGAGGAGGCGCAAGCCTTTTGGCGCGGAATGGAGCAGTCGCGAAACGGACAAGTCGTCAAGGGCGAGGACTTCACGAAGTATCTTGCAGAAGAGGAGTGAGCCTTGCCTTACGAGTTGTACTTTGCCAGCGAAGCGGAAGAGACGCTTAGAGAGTTAGAACGAATGGACGCGCAGAAACTGAAGAAGGTGAGGAGGGCGTTAGGACTTCTCTCGTTAAACCCCAGAC
>CAIJLM010000204.1 GCA_903821495.1 uncultured Chthonomonas sp.
ACACGGGGATAACCTATAAGGAGTAGTTTTGACATGACACGACGTAAAAAAGTAGTTGCCATCAGCCTTGCTCTCACGCTCTTGATGGGGACAGTCGTCTCCGCCCAGTTCGGAGATTTGCTCAAAGGGGGCGGCATAGCCTTCCTCGTCTCCAAGTTCGGAAAAGACATCAACAAAGCCGTCAACAAACTCACCAAAACGGAAGATCGCGCCGAAACCTACGCCACAAAGGTTGTTCCTATCATCTCAGTAGGAAGCGGTAAAGAGGCGGGAGCCTGCCAGATAATGGGAGCCCCCGAAGCGGTAGATAAAGTGCAGTCAGTCGCGCAACTGGAGGGCAAGGTCAGCATACTTAATGTGCGTATGCGCGGTCTCATCCCGATAGAGGGCAAGGACGTAAGCCACTTGAAGCGCGTTGTAGGGGTGGGCGTTAGCGGGTTAATAGACGTAAAACTGTAGGGGCAAAAATATCAACAACATCTGCCTATAATCACCAACAGTATCAAATAGAAGGTGTTTACTACACCTCTGTACGCTGTCGGCAAGGCTACTCTATCCTCTACGGCATTTTCCAGAGCGTGAGGGCGCTTGCCCCTTTCACAAGAATTCGGTTGCCCGAAATAGCGGGACTAGCCCACATCTGGCTATCAGCAACCTCATAGCGGGCGACCTCTTGTAGCCCATCCGACTTCTTGGCGTAGGCGAACATTTCGCCCCCGCTCGCAAACGCTAACACGCATGACCCCGCGTCGTAGAGCGTAACGTTCTCCCCTTTGTTACCAGGACACTCCCAAACAATTTTTCCGGTATCCGCCGCCATGCACACGACCTGCCCGCGTCGCTTCTCATTCACAGCATAGAGCATATTCCCAGTAAGGACGGGGCTAGAGGTGGACATCGTGACATCGCGGGTCTCCCATATCTTCTCAGGAACCCACTTGTCGCCCGTTTTGGAGACTCGCAGTGCAAAGGTCGGGCGTTGGTTCGCTCCACAATAGACAACATCCCCTTTAACAACGGGCGTGATGGAGTTGTGGTTAAAGTAGTTTTGCCGCGCCTTCATACTCCACAAAAGTTGTCCGTTTTCAGGGTAGAGGCTTATCCACATATTGTGTGAAGCCGTAATCAGTTGACGGGTTCCGCCTATCGTCGCCAGAATGGGAGAGGTGTAGCCGGGTCCCTCGCCCGACCATCGCCATATCTCTAAACCTGTGTCTTTGTCCAGCGCTAGAAACGCTCCCTTGTCTTCATGCCCTACATGAACATAGATTCGCTTGCCATCAATCAGCGGCGAGAGGGCGGCTCCACAAACCGGCATGGGCGTAGGGAACGCCTTTGAGAAGTCTTTGCGCCAGAGAATTCCGCCTGTATTCGCTTGGAAGCAGGTCATTAGCCCATTAACGCCTGTTGTATAGAGTTTCCCGTCGTGGTAGAGCGGCGTTGAGCGCGGTGCTTTTCCCAATCGTTGCGCGGGAAAGATAACGCTATCGAAGGGGGCGGCTACGCTGTCTTCCCAAATCACCTTGCCATTCGCCATGTTGAGGCAGAGCGTCCACTCACTCTCTCCGCGCCGAACGAAGACATAGGCGCGATTGCCCACGATGATAGGCGAAGAGTGTCCTTCACCAACGTTTACTGTCCACTCCTTTGTTAGCCTTGGGGGCCAGACGGCGGGCGCAGTAAAACCCGTAATGTGTCCGTCTCGCTTGGGACCTCGCCACTGTCCCCAGTCCTCTGCCTTCGCGAAAGAGGAGAGGCTAAGTAGCGCTACTATTGCGCCGAATCGAACAAGATGATTAGATTTCATGGTTTACCTCGTGGTTGTGAGTAGTTGGTGTTATGGACTGCGGTTCAAGCGTTGTCGGGTATCTGCGTGTAGATGTTGCCTGCGGAGAAAAACTCGGCTATGCGTTTGCGGCGGAACTCGAAAATCGCCTCCACCTGCTTGCGGACGATAAGGCGGCGCGCCAACACGCCTAGCCAGCCTAAGGGCACGCGATAACGCACCGTGTCCGTCATTAGAACCCCTCCTCCGCAAACCTCAAAAGTGTGCGTATGATGCCAAAGGATGTAGGGACCTCGCTCTTGAGTGTCTACAAACTGCGTTCCCTGCGCCCACTCCTGAATAAGCGTATGCCACTGGTACGGGATACCCATCCAGCGTAGACGGTAGACGATTCGCGTTCCCGTCTGGATAGTGTCGGGCTGTACAGAGAGAATATGGAAGCCCATTTCAGGGGGCGTGATTTTTTGCAAGTTATGCGGGTCTTCAAAAAAGGGGAAGACCTCCTCTATCGAAGCGGGTATCCACTGTGTACAGGTAAGCGAGTATTCCGGCGCGCCGAAAGCCAAAGAGCGGTTCATAGATTTCTGAAATCTCCTCCTATCGGATAGGTCAGGGCTTTTGAGTCAGAGAAGCCAGCCCGACTGCCGCTATCTCCTTATCGTCTCGTACATAGAGCATATCGCCTAATAGCGTCGGGGCTGTCCAAGAGCGTCCTGACAAAATCTGAAAACTACCTATAGACTGCAAACCTGTGGAGGAGAGACTGCATAGGGTTAGAAGACCGTCTCCGCGTAGCAGAACGACCTCTCCCCCCACTCTTAGCAGGTTCGCATCGGTCTGTCCCCGCTCCTTCCATACCTCTTCTCCTGTAGCAAGATTCAGCCCAATAGCGAAACTACCTACGGAGCCGTACACGGTTTCGGTATCCGCCGCCCAGTTGCAGTAGAAGAAGGGAGTGCGGGTGTTTTTCCAAACCGCCTCCACCTTCGTTCTACTCTCCTCTGTCGACAGCTCTAGCAGATGTGTTCCGAGAACTCCTTGTCCAGAGATAAGTAGCCTTTGTCCGGGAAGAGCGATAGGAGTAGGGACATTTGTTAGCCCCAGCGAGGGCATAGGGTAACTCCACAGAGTTGCGCCATCCTGTGCAGATATTCCAAGAATAGCGTCTCGTGTTATCTGTACTATCTGCATTTTTCCTGCGACTTGTATCAGGATAGGGGAGGCGTAGCTAGGTTCGGCAGGCTCCGACTTCCACAACACTTTTCCTGTCGCTGCGGAGAATGCGGCTAGGGCGGTCTGTTTACCGCCAATATGCACCACAAAGTTGTTTTGATAGATAAGCGGACTGGATGAAAAGCCAAACTGTACAGGGGTCGCGCCAAACTCAGAGACCAAGTTGTGTTCCCATACAATCCGCCCGTTGGCGGTATCGAAGCACTGTAGTAGCCCCGTAAAGCCTAGCGTGCAGACTCGCCCAGAAAGAAGGGCGGGGGGCGCCTGTGGTCGTGGCGGGTCTCCGGTAAACGATTCCTGTCCCTTCAGCATCTTAATCGAGTGGCGCTGCTCCCACTGTGTCCGCCCCGTCGTCTTATCCAGAGCGATAACCACCTCTATCCGCTTTTTTGCGTCTGTAGAGTCTGGCTCCGCATAGAGGGTGAACAGCGACTTACCATCTGAGACGATTCCTGATGTCCCCTGCCCCAGTTTTCGTTTCCAGAGTACGCCTGAGCGTCTCTCCGATTTACGCGGTAGTGGAGAGACAAAAAAGTCGCGATTTGCGCCGCCGTACTGTGTCCAGCTCTGCCCAGTCTTTTTTGTATCGTCCGCCGTCGTGTTTCGTACTGTTTCGATGGGGTTCTGTAGAGGGCGAAGAGGGTTGGCGATACCCGCCGAAGCGAAACCGATGGGCTTGCCAGTGAGTGTCGCCAGCAAAATAGCCGCGAAGAGTAGTTTGCCATTGATAGAGCGCATCGTAGTTATCTCCTTAAACGCCTCTCTCCAAGAGCCTGCGCGTCATAATACAGCGATACAAAAAGTTCATTTTGAGACCCAATGAGTTGAAGAGTAGCCTTGTGAAGAGACCCTGTATCCCCTTGGCGTGTTCGTACACTATCTGCTCAGAAATGCGGCTTACCGTAGCGCTCTCTTTGGTGAAGGAGTGCGTATGCTCCCAGCGCGACATGGGGCCCTCTACTTGGGTGTCGCGAAAGCCGTGTAGCGCGTCTACCTTGTCGTGTCGGGCTTTCCAGCGGAGCGGTATCACAGCGAACCAGAGTGTAAAATCGGAGAGAGAGCCTTCAGATATTGGCTCAACAGAGTGAAACTGAACCCAGATAGGAGGCGGGGTCAGTCGCCGGAGGGCGTTTGTGTCACGGTGAAACTGAGCGACCTCCGTGAGCGAGGCGCGAACCGTAAAGGTAAACTGGAAAGTGTGTCGCGCCGGATTCCTCTCATGCTTGTCGTTTCGCACATCCCTATTGTCAGGGGATTTATACTCTTTCAAAGGAAAATCCGGCACTGTGGCACACTCCCTTACTTGGGTAGCAGTACGGAGTCTATGACATGGATAACTCCATTACTCGTCTCGATGTCCGCTTTTACTACTTTGGATTTGTTGATTTTTATGCCATGTTTGTTGTAAACGGCGATGGATTGACCGTTGACAGTCTTGACATGGGCGCCGCTCTTGAGTTTTTTTGCATCTGCCGCCATTACCTTGCCAGAGACAACATGGTAGGTCAAGATTGCGGTGAGAGTCGCCTTGTTTTCGGGTTTTAGAAGGGTGGCGAGGGTTCCGGGCTTGGCTTTTTCCAACGCTGCGAAAGCCTTATCTGTCGGGGCGAAAACGGTGAAAGGGCCCTTGCCTTTGAGCGTGTCGACTAATCCGGCGGCTTGCACTGCCTTCACAAGCGTTTTGAAAGAGCCAGCGGCGACCGCTGTGTCTACGATGTCTTTGGTTCCCTCCGCTTTTGCAGGGGCGACGCCTATTACAAAGCTGAACATAGAGCCTACAAGCGCGAGTTTGAGAACCGTATTACGGAAGTTCATTAGATGGTCAAACCTTTCTGTGAAGTGAGTAGCGTAAGAGCGTAAGTGTTTCCTGCCTCTACGCTACTACACATAGTATATACGCCAAAAAACGAATTGTCAACTATTTGTATATATTTTGTCTAAAATATATTAGACAAAATGCCCGAAAACATAACGCTATTATCCTTTCAAATGGGCTTTCAGCCTCTTTATGCACTTAAACTTCAGGGTATTCCTCAATTTTATTGACAAAAATTAGACTGTTCCGCATAATACGAGGGGAAGATGGGAGAAACAATGCACAATATCAAGTTTGTCGTAAATCAAACAGGACTATCGGCTCATGTTATTCGGGCATGGGAGCGTCGTTATGAGGCGCTTACGCCTGACCGCACACAAACAAATCGCAGACTCTACTCAGATGAGGATATAGAAAAACTTCTCTTACTAAAAAAGGCGGTAGAGGCGGGTCAGAGTATCGGAAGGATAGCGCGGCTCTCCACGCCTGAACTTAACGGGATGCTTGCAAGACTGTCGCCTGAACAGCGAGAACAGAGGCTAGAGACCTCCTCCGCCACTGCGCCCGCCGATTCACCTCTCCCCTACTCTCAACAGTTAAGGTTAGCCGTGCAGAGTCTCGATGCAGAGCGATTGGAGATGATATTGCGGCAAGCGACGATAGCGCTAGGGGCGATTGAAGTGATAGAGCGTCTTCTGCCGCCTCTGTTAGAGTGGGTTGGAACTGGTTGGAGAGAGGGAGAGGTGCGAGTGGCTCAAGAGCATCTGGCAACCGCTGTCGTAAGAACCTATTTAGGGCGTACACTCGACTCTATCAAGCCTTCCGCACACTCCCCTTGCCTTGTGATAACTACGCCTGCCGGGCAGGTGCATGAGCTAGGGGCGTTGATGGTGGCTGTGACCGCCGCTTCGGAAGGTTGGCGCGTTCTCTATCTCGGTCCGAACCTGCCCGCCGAAGAGATTTCGAGCGCAGTGCGTCAGATGGGGGCGAAGGGAGTGGCGCTTAGTATCGTCTACCCGCCTGACGACCTAAGACTTCATAGCGAGTTGGAAAACCTGCGGAGCGGAGTTGGAGAAGAGGTGGCTATACTGGTTGGAGGTAGGGGTGCAAAAGGCTACTCTGAAACGCTATATCGCATTGGAGCGACCCTCGCCACCGACTTAACAGCGACGCGATTTGAACTGGAGAGTTTGCGTAGTAGGGCGAACCGCCGCCTCAGTGGAGTACAACCTAAGTGACTACGTTCCTTAAAGAAACGACTCCCCTTTTATCGTTTCAGAGCATTAGAGAGCCAAAATTTACCTTTCACCACACGCAATGCGATGCCATCCGCAAGATTTTTGCGGCGATTGGCGTACTCCGTCGCCACCGCTTCAAAAGTAGTAAACGCATCTCGTCGCTTTTCGATAAACGTCCGAAGAGTAACGATATTTTTCGCGTCCCAATCGTTATGGTGGTTACATATAGTCCATACACCGCCTATCTTCATATCGCGAAACCGCCACAACTGCTGTGGAACCCAGATAACTCCCTCTGGTTCTGTGTAGGGGTAGAGGGCTAATCCGTCGCTAATGGTATCTATACCCACCTGCGGTAGAAGCCGCGCCGTCACCCTATCGAAGGAGTGCGAGGGGGCTATCCAGACGTGTGTGGTCACTCCGTTCGCCTTGAAAATAGCGACTCCTTTTTCCAGTTTTTCTCTCTGTTCCGCTTCCGAAAGCCCTGCGAACTCGCTCTGCGCGTTCAGTCTCAATATACCGCCATTATCTGTGAGGTGGCGGTGTTGATACCCATGTAGCCCAATCGTCCAGCCCCTCTCTTGCCATTCGCGTACACGCTCCCAAAAATCCTCGCATGGCGGGACTACGTTCAAGGCGGGGTTTTGGTTATCAGGAATCACCGCTAGAAGCGGCTTGATGTTATTGGCGACTAATACGCGCTCTATCTCCTCCCAAACACGCCAGTTCATCCCAGGACATATATCGTCAAACCTAAGGATATAACGCGCTTTCGCCATGATTCCGTGAGTGTCTTTCTAGGTGGAGGTTTTGGATGACGACTCTTTAGAGCTCGCCATAAGGTTCATAAAAACCGCTTCTGTCCGCTCTGTCAGCTTTGCAGGAGTGCATTCCGCGCAGATTCTAGCGCGAGAGGCTTTTCCAATTTCGGCGCGTTCTGCGGGAGACATGGCGAGAAGAGTTCTCCAACGCGCCACTATCGCCTCTACATCGCCGACAGGAACCACCCAACGCGGGTCGCCACGTAGGTAGGCGGCATCTCCCACGTCCGTGGTCACACAGGGAACCTCGCAACACATCGCCTCGCCTAGCGCATTGGGAACTCCCTCCCCAAATGCGGAAGAGATAGTGTTTATATCTAAAGCGTTGTAGACGGGGGGCATATCGTTCTGCACTCCCGCCCACGCCAAGCGGTCTTGAAGCCCTAACTCTTTCGCCATTGTCTCTAGTTCAACGCGATAAGCGTCTTCGCCTCTGCCTCCGATGCAAACAAATCGGACATCCGCGCGCTCTTTGGCGAAAATGGCGGCGGCGCGAAGAAAGGTCGGATGGTCTTTCATAGGGTCTATACGCCCAATCTGCCCAATCAGAGTCTCGTTCGGCTCTACCTTCCACTCCGCCCTCAAAGCGCTACCCAGAGCGCGGTCGGCATGGTAGAGGTCAATGTCAAAACCGTTCCGAATGACGACTATTTTCTCTCCGCAATAGCCCGCTTTCGTATACTCGTCCTTACCCGCCTGCGAGTTTGAAATCACGATGGAGCAGTGATGCGAGAGGTAGCGCCCCATATTTTGCAAAAGCGCGTGGAGCCAGTCGTACTTCTCCGGATTCATAAATGAGCTACGTATGGCGAGTACGGTTTTGGCGCGAAACAGTTTGCCCATCAGATAGACCGCCTCATTCGCCCCGCTGTAGGCGCACACAATTTGCGGACGAACCTCTCGAAAGACTTTGCGTAGGCGCAGGAAGAACGCGAACAGGTCCCAGCGCCCTTTTTTATCCATAGAGATGAGGCGAACACTGGGTATCGCCTGTACGCGCTCGAAGTGTCGCCCGCCCGGATAGAACGTGACAACCGTTACCTCGAACTTGGACTTGTCGAGATGTTTCACCAACTCCGCGAGTTGCGCCTCCGCCCCGCCGGGTCCCAAACTTCGCGATATAAATAGCACACGTATCATTTTACGCCTCTTCTTCGTCAAGGAAAGGGGGACGAAAAACAACGTCGCCCCAATCGTAATTCAGGAGCCACTGCGTTGTGTCTCGCGGTATGTCAAACTTTATCCGTTGAAGCCCCAGCGCAAAGCGCCGCGCCAGCCGTGGATTGGTGACAAAACCGAACCGCGTGTAGATCTCCTGCATAGCGGGAACGCTCGATACAAGCCCTATCTCTTTCCGTCGCCTATCGCTCTTACCCGCCTCCGCTACACTCAAAAGAGCGCCATAAGCGAGGGCTGTCGGGTCGGTAGCGTCGCACTGCGACACGATAATACGCTTGCTCTGTTCATTGAGAATCACATAGCCTATCGTCTCGCCTGAAATCAGTAGCCGAAACACGCGGTACTTCACAAAGGAGAGGTTCAGATTGTAGCGCCAATTCAAATACTCCACATCGGGGTGAAAGCGCACGGTAAAGGGAGAGGTCTTTGGTAGTAGGTCTTCGGTGTACTCGCGCTCTTCGCGAACCTCAAGCCCTTTTGGGGCGAGGTCTCTTACTGTTTCTAAACGTTTATGAAGCGAAGGACGCGCCGCCGCCTTGCACCAGACCCACTTCGCAAGTTTTATGACTGTAGAGTCTTCCGGGCGTGTACGAAAACGGGGGTTTAAGAGGTAGGTGTGCATTCCCTCAAAGTACTCCCACTTACTCTGCTTCAAAAACGCATGGGACTCGTCGGAACCGCCAAACTCCATTGGAATTTGACAACTCTTCAACCAGTGCATAAAGAGTAGTCCGCCCGCGCCGGGCTGAAGGCTATGCCAGTGGTGTCCAAAGCCCACCGTGACTCTGTTCTCTCCAAAGAGAAACGGCATCTTCTCTACGCCAATCAACGCCTTGACGGAGTGATAGTCGTCGGTAGAAAAATAGAGTTTCGCATGGGGCGATGTGGCGTAGTAGTAGTCTAGGTGGGCGCGGTGCAGGAGAGCGGGAACCTCCGCGGTCTTCCCCGTCTCCGCCATTAGCTCAAAGTATTCCGGTTTGTACTCAACAAGCGGCAATGTTAGATACCCTTCGACTCCAGATAACGATATATTTTCTCAAAGGAGGCAAGCCCTTCTAGGTCTTCCGGCTCAATTTCGACATTGAAGTCCTCTTCTACAGCGAATATCAGCGTGACGGAAGCCACAGAATCCCAGGGGTCGGTTCCTTCAATGCTTGCATTTGGAATCTCTTCCAGCGGGATGGTAGGGAGTACAGCGGAGAAACATTGAATCAATTTTTCATGGGTGGTCATACGATAATCCTTGTTGTATGATAGAGAATAGGTCGGTTCTGTTCAAATTCCGATTTGCTAATTATGAACGGAGAGGTCTCCTCCCCGTCTCCCCACGCGCCCAAAAACTCCTGCACAGGGCTATTACGTTCCGTTTTTTGGTAGTCAAAGCAGAGATACTCAACCTGAAAATGCTTGAAAAGCAGTTCAAGAGACTTATACTCGATATGGCGAGCGAAGGCGCGGCAACTCATCACCCATGCCTGAACATAGAGCGCGTCGTCCTCCTTGCGCCCCTGCAATACTGCGATTTTGCCCAGTGAACCGTACTTGTCGGCGTAGGAGAGGGTCATCAGGAAGGCGGCGGGCGTTTCCAAAGTCCGCTTCCACTCCGCTTCTGTGTAGCGTTTTCCGTTCAGGTTGAACTGGTTCGTCTTGTTCACGAGTTCGTGAGCGCGAGTATCGAAAGGCTCCTTCGCAAAACAGACTTGCAGTTCCGCGTTCGCCTCCTTCAAGAAACCTGTGGGGTCGCTACCACCCTCCTGTAGCGCGTTGAGTTCTTGCGCCTGACGCAGACTTTGTAGGCGTAGTCTATCCTCCGCATTCAAAACTCTCTTGCCAAATAGGTCGCGGAGTCGGGCAAGTAGGTCGAGGATAGCGGCGTAGTCGTTGGTAGGAAATAGTATACACTCAATCGCGGGATATTTCGTCATCACCTCATCCAGTTCCATCGGGCTATCGTCTATGAATACCACGCTGTCCGCCCCGATATTCCACGCCTTGAGGATGCGCCCCGCCGATTCCGATTTCGCTTTCCAGTGAACCTCCATCGGGAAAATCTGCGCCTCTTTCAGCAGGAGGTCTTCGCGCTGAAAGGCTTCGCTCACTACCTTCGCGTCGTTTTTGCTCGCCACTGCGATAAGCGTCCCCGAAGTGGCGAGAGAGGCGAGTAGGCGCTGATAGAGACCGTGTATCTGCCCCTGCCCTTCTAAATCCCAAGCGACGGCGTTCGCGCCAACCTCCCCGACAATACCCTTCCAAAAGGTGTTGTCAAGGTCGGTGATAATCCCCTTCTTAGGAGTTAGGCGCGTGAGAAGGCGCGTCGCCTGTTCCGATAGAACGTCTACAAACGCCACCTGATAGGGAAAGCCAAACAAGACTTCCGACTTCACGTCGCGGCGCGTCGCGGACGCAGAGAGCCTATCCAGCGCGGCGGGACTGAGAATACGCGCCTCTCCCCTCTGCGTCAACTCCAACGCGAAGTCGTTCAGAAGCCCCTGCAAACTCAACTCGAACTCGCTCAACTGAAACGTAGGCGTAAAGGCGACGGGGGGGAGGACGAGGGTCGGGAGGGAGATAGCGACGGTTGTCTTCTCTGTAAGAGCGTTTATCGCCTCCTGCAAACGCTCCAATGTGGAGCGCGTGGAGGCGAGTATATCGCTCAACTGCTCTGGACTCCAGGCGCCCAGTTGCCTTATGCCCATTCGCGGGTCGCAGTCCGCCCACTCTAGTAAGATGACGGCGCTGTTCCACTCCTGAGCGGCGGCGCGTTGGATATTGCCGAGCAGGTCGCCGTAAAGCCCCGCTTCCGTCTGCACCTGCCTCGCAGGGAGGCTCTCTCTAAGGTTTGCAGTAAAAAATGTTTTCAGGTGAAGCGGCTCGCACCCGCACAGTAGCGCAAAGCGATATACCGCGTCAGTCTCCTCCTGCGGACGCTGACAGATACGCAGGGCTTCCATCAACTTCATAGTAAAACGCTACTCCTGAATAGTGTCGGCTTACGCTCCAACGTTTTTAACGAGAATGAACTCTCGCTTATCTCATTATACCTCTTGAATAAGTCCATCAGGCGGGGAAGTAGGGGCTGGTAAGAGTTCAGGGTTAGTAGAATCTTCACATAACCTCACCCAACCTCTCCTTCGCAA
>CAIJLM010000205.1 GCA_903821495.1 uncultured Chthonomonas sp.
AGTTCCTGCTCCTCCTGCGGGTCGTACTTATCTTGCAAGGGGCGAAGCAGAGTCTCTTTGTAGTCCTCTGGCGTGGCGGAGGCGCGAAGTAGTTCCCGCTTCTCCTTTTTTGCGTCGCGTCGCGATTCCAGTACAGCCAATACTCGAGTAGCCTCCACACGAACCTCCGACGACTTCGCCCGTTTACTCATACTCAGAACAGTCGGGATTTGCTCCTCGTTGCCTAAAATCTCTGTCGCCCGAAGGAGAGTTATTATGGTTTGCGGCGGCGCTTCATTGAGATATTTATTGAGCCAACTGCCTCCAACGTCACTTAGCCAAAACCACTCCTCCTCTTCAATGAGAGGCAGGAGTTCGACAATAAGTTCTGTAGTTTCAGCGTTCGCGACAACTCTCAGTTCGCTGAGTAAGAGGTATTTGAGGGCGTGTTTGTCGCCGATGCTTCGCATTGCAGAGACTACCTCTCTTTGACAAGTGGCTTGTAAGCCACGGTCTCTGGCAACGAAGTAGGGTAGGCAACAAAGGTATACGCCGCCGACAAGAATGCGTGAAATAATGAAAGAGTATAGTACATTGAACAGCATCTCGAATATGAGGATAAGAATCGAACCGCTAGTTTGCTCGGGATGTGTGCGATTCCATAGCGTAAAGTGAGCAAAAGTTGATAGGCACATATATATTGCCAGCGCCCAATGTAGTACCTGCCCTCCCGCTTTGAATTTGTCGTACACGCCCCTTCCATTAGTGTACTGTGGCGTGAAGCGTAGCAAAATCTCGCCAAGAATATCCGTCGCTCGCTCGTCTTTCGCCTCTTTGAATAGGCGGATGAGACCCAATATCCCTCTATGATGCGCCTCATTATGAGGGTCTAGGCTCTCCAATTTCTCAGACAGTCCGTCCAAAAGTATGGGAACCGCGGACTCGCGCGCTTCGGCATATATTGTGAAGGCAGTCTCTTGAATTATGGGGTCTCTTTCAAAAAGTAGAGGTTTCAACTCTACTAGAAGGGGTAGGGGTAGCGAGCGCTTGAGATACGGCAGACATTCACTACGAAGGCGGGTAATTGGAGCGCCCGCTAATGAATCGTATGCCACCTCTTCACTCTTGCTCGGCTGATAGAGCGCGATACTTGCGAGCGTATGCGCGGTTTCGACGGCGACAACGCTAGGTAGCCGTGGCAGGAGTTCAAGACATCGCTTGTACTCCTTTTCGTTCCAAGCCGCCGCAAACAGTCGTTCCATCTCCGTAGGTGTTTCCAGCGGAGGGGCGGCGAGGCTGTTTTCGTTTGGCTCATTCTCTTCAAATTCGAGAGGCATGGCATCTCCCTAGTTCACTCGTCCGGTTTCTCCGCAGGGTGCAGAAGTTCCTGCTCCTCCTGCGGGTCGTACTTATCTTGCAAGGGGCGAAGCAGAGTCTCTTTGTAGTCCTCTGGCGTGGCGGAGGCGCGAAGTAGTTCCCGCTTCTCCTTTTTTGCGTCGCGCCGCGATTCCAGAACCGCAAGCGCCCTACTCGCCGATTCCCGCACTTCAGAAAACTTTGACTTTACGCTCAACCGCTGAACAGCGTAGATGTGGCGCTCGTCGCCAAGAATCTCCGCTGATTTCAGCCGAATAACCGTATCTCCGGGAGTGGTTTCGATAAGACATTTCGTAAGCCAATTGCCCCCAATTTCGCCAAGCCACATACCGTCGCCTGCATCAATGAGGGGTAGCAGTTCAAGGGTTAAGCCTGTGGTTTCAGCGCTCGCGCCAGCCTCCAACTCGCTTTGCATGAGGTATTTCAGGGTTCGTTTATCGCCAATAGCCTGCATAGCAGACACTATCTCGGCTCGACCAACAGCCTGTCTTCGACGATAGCGGGAGACGATAAGCGGCAAGCATAGTATGTATATGCAACGTGCAAGAATCCCTGCCAGTATAAGTTGAATAAGGACGTTTACCAGCATTGTGAAAATCCAATCAAAGGTTATTGATTGTGGATTCTTAGGGTCCCTGCGATTCCAACGCAACA
>CAIJLM010000206.1 GCA_903821495.1 uncultured Chthonomonas sp.
CCTGACCTCTAGCGACGGTTCGCTTGGGCGCGTCTACGCCCTGAACCCCGCAGGAATTGCGAACAGGCAACACACCTCGGCGTACTGGACGTACCCCTCCGTGCGTCCGCTACAGAATCCCGGCGTGATTGAGCCTAAGAACGCGCCGCAACAGTATAACGACCCGAACTACCGACACGCTGTAGGGCTTCCTTTCGGAACGGGCTATCCTAGCGCGACGACATGGGGAACCGACCAGGGCGCTTCGCAAGATGGCGCTGTCTACTACGATGGCGACATCATCAAGAACCCGACGAACCCCACGCAAGCGATTGTACGCTCAGACACGCAACTGCCTGTCTTCGCCGGTATTCAAGCCGCGCCAACGATAGCCGACGACCCAGCGCGTCCTAACGGACCCCAACTGCTTCTAATTCCGAACATGAACGGGCGCGTCTACGCTTTCGAGGCGGGCGGACGCGGCGACTTCTTGGGCGATGGCTCGGTGGCGGGAACCACTCAGCGAATATGGACGTGGCCCCATGTCGGGGTAGACGCTTTCCGACACCTGCCGCAAGCCACGCAAGACATAGTCATCAATAACTTCTTTGACGAAGCCAACAAAGTCGCTTTCCCATCCACAATGGCGTATCAGGGAGGAGCTTCGCCCTTCGTCATCGGCGCGGGAGACGGACACCTCTACTCAGTGGCGACCTCTCGCGATAAACTGATTCAGCCCATCCGAAACAACACCCCGGTATGGGCGGAGAAGACGCAGTGGCTCTACCCCGCCGCGAATAGCACGCTCGGCGCGCCGCTCAGCGCGGTGGCGCTCGGCTCGCCGGACGGAGTGAACACCCTCGCCTACTTCACCTCTGGCGGACGTGTCTACGCCACTAAGACGGCGGCTCCCGGCGGAACGATTCCTGCAACGCAGGCGCTCTCATGGGTCTACCCGAATACGCCCAACCCGCCGCAACCCGCAGACCCTGTAGTAGACCCGAACGGTCTGACGGTTGCGCTTGACCCCGGCTTCAACGGCTCCTCGCCGCTTCTGATGACGGTTACTGGGGCGCTGAACGTATTCGCCCTGCAAGGCAACGGAACGCTCCATGCGCTGAACGCCGGCACGGGTTCGTTGATTGCTACAGGGCGCATGACCTTCCAAAACGGCACGAACACTTCGCCTACCGGAAGCGTGATAACCGTGCAGGGAGGAGTTGGCGACACGCAGGTCGCTGTCGTTAGCGACAACTTTGGAACCATTCAAGCCCTCTCCGCCGCGCCGCAACTTATAAATGGACAGCAGGTTCTGGTTCCGGTTTGGGGCTACCTCGATTCGCAGTATGAGCGCGTCGCGCCGGCTATCGTCTCAGGCAATAACCTTCCCATAGGACGACCCAATGGCGTTATCGCCCAAGGCGATTACGGCGGACAGTCTCACTTCTACGGTTTTGGCGATGGCTCGGATGGAACCACGCCGACCACAGGCGTTGGAGAGCCAACATTCACCTCGATTACCGGAGGCGCGGGCGATGGCACAGTGACGGTAGACCTTCGCGTGGTGGACATCTATAGCCAGTCCGACTACCAGAATATGATGCTGTTGCCAACCGATGGTCTTTTCGCGTCGCGAAAAACGCCAGGGTATAAGCCCGACAAGAGCGGGTTTGTGAGGACTGCCAACCCGGTAGCGGGCAATATAGGCGCTGGCAATAGCCTCGCTTACGACTGGGGCGACTCTATCTATGTCGCCGCATGGGGCGTATATAAGGCTCTACCGACCGACCCCGCGCTTGGAGTGCATGGAACCGCGTTGCCGCGTATTCGCGTCACCTTCGTTCTTAGCGGGCAGAACGCGCCCATCGGAGCGGATGGCACTCGCGTTATTACGGTTCCCGCTTTCCTTCGCAAGAACGCCAACGGTCTTCGACCCGACGACACCGCTATCTCCGATGCAGAAGCCGACGCGCTGACCGTTTTTGGACTCGACCCGAACGATTCCATGAACCCTGGCCCCAAAGCCCTGACAGGCGTAGCGAACAACGTCTATCCTTGGGTAGCGGTTATCCGCGTGCCGCGTCCCGGCTTCTCGCTGATACCTAGCGGCAGAACGCCCTTCACGCCAAACACTGCGCCCATGACAGTCACCACGTTCGCGCAGATTGACCAGAACTACACCAACGGCGCGACGACCCTGAGCGCGCAAGACATCTCGCAAACCCTGATGGCGGGGCAACGCGACTTCGCCGGCAAGTCGGCGAGCCTGTCGCAGACTCCTCTCGCTTCGATTCTGGCGGGACCTGCGCCGCGAAACATCTATATCGCTCACCCGATAGGCGTTTCGGTACGCGGACAGATTCCCTTCTCCAGCGCCCCGCGAGAGTCGGCGATGGGATATAGCGCCCCACCCTCCTCGGAGACGCTTGGAAACGGCAACCGCGTTGTTAGCGACATCACTACGAACGCGCTGAACCTCAAATCGCTCTTCATGCCGTTGGGAATGATTCCTCCCGGCTCCGGCAAGACCTACAGCGCCGTTACCGATAGCGGCGTGAACGTACCCGGTCTCTTCGTGGTGGATAGAAGCAACTACTCCTATGCGACGGGCAGGCGATTGGGACTGACCTCCTTCACGCGCAGTATCCGCTGGGCGAGCGGGGCTAGCTCCGTTCTGAACCCGCTTCCTTGGGAGACGATGCCCAACATCGCGCAGGATTCGGCGGACTACCCGCACATCGCGCCGTCGGCTCTGTCGCTTCAACTGACAGACGGAACCAGTATTGTAGAGGCTTCGGACGATGCGCCGCCGCCGCTACAGGCTCCTACCTACCCCGACTCGAACGACACTAGCGCCCGTATTCTGCACGAGACGCAGGTCGACCTTAGCGTATCCGTGCCTCAGTTCCAACCCGCCAATATCAACTTCGGACTGCTGAACAGTTTCGAGGGGCAGAATTTCGGTTCGGGCTACCTTGATATTAGCGGCAAGAGGCGCGGCGCAGATGGACGGATAGACCCAATCGTGGGCCCCATCCTCCAAAGTTCCGGGCAACACGTCAACGCCAACTCGAACCTCGTCTATCCGGCGGGCGGCTACATCACCGAGGTTATCCTGAGAGCCTCAGTCTCCGGCGCGCGCGTTCCTGCATTTAGCGCCTCACAGTACTTTGAGGATGCGCGTAACTCGACAATAGCGGGAACCGTCTCCGTAACAGGGGCGTACCGCTCACTGGAGGTCGGGCTTACGGTTCCGCCCTCCTACCACTTGAGTATCGCCGAATCGACGCTCGACTTTGGCAAACTTCCGCACGGCGCGGGGTATAGCGACTTGGTAAGCGCGAACGCGTTCCGCGCTCCCTTCGCGCCCACCAACTCGCCGATATGGCCCTATACGGGCGTAGGAACCGGGTCGCCTTGGGATGAGTTCTTCCTCCCTGTGACCATTACCAACCAGAGCAACGTCAACCTATTCCGCCCGCGAATCGCTCGACTGCAAGGCATGGAGGGAGATACGGTATCGCCGCTCTCCCTAGCCAACAGCAAGACATCGGGCGTAGCCCTCTCCTCTCGCCTAAATAGCGATATGGTAGACCCGCTCTCCGGTCAGAGTATCTACGGTATCGGTTTCCCCGGGGCGGGAGTAGGGAATATCGGTTTCGTCTCTTCGCTAGACCATCCTAGCAAACTAGACAATCTGCTCCGAACGCAGTCGCTCTGGCCCATGCAGAACAACTACGTGAGTAGCGGAGGAATTAGCAATACGGGGCTACCTACAGCGGACGACCTCTCCAACGGTATTTTGGGTTGGAGCGGCGGCTTCCAGCCGCACCCTGTCGCGCACAAGCCGCGAGTAGGGGACTCGGCGGGGCAAGCGATGACGATACCCGACGCGCCTTACGGGGCGACCTCTCCGCAGGACGGTCTCATCAACCCGCTGACAGGTACGTTTATGTCCGCGAACGACACGGCGCGTCGTCCGAAAATCGGAGTCGCGGTTCCTGTTGGAACTCCCTCCGGAACCTACTCGAACCTGATATACGCCTATGAGGACTATACGCCCATTCAGTGGAGAGCGTGGCTTACGCTATCGCAAGGCTCTGCGCCTCTCACCGCCGCCGCGAATGGAGATGGACTCCTCAACGTCAACGCCAGCGGCGCGCCGTTGGAGCCATTCACCGACCCCGCCGTCAATCTTAAACTGACGGTAACGGAGGCGCGGCTTACAAAAGGCGCAACCCCCGGTTCACTTGGACAACTCGACCCGATATTTTCAGTGACCCAACCCAACCCGCTACCGGGTAGCGCGGCTACGGGTGATATGCAACCCGCGGTAATACGGTTCCCATCACTGAATCCCGCGCAAGAGGGTATCGGCATCTACGCTTCGTCGAACCGTCAGCCGGGCGGAACTCAACCCGGTAGCGCCTCGCCTTGGAGCCTCCTCTATAGCTTCTTGAGGACTCCGGCGAGCGATACCAACTTCTTCCGAGCGGGTAGCGGAACCAAAACTACCGATGGGAAGTGGTGGTCGCAGCCTACGCTCTACCCAGACCCCGGCGGCGTATCTGCATCTACCTACTTCCCGTCTACCTACGCGGAGTCGCAAGCCGCCGCAGGTTCGGGGCCCTTACCGCCCTACCTGCCCGGTATACGCGCTCTGAATACGGAGCGGCACGACAGCCCAACGGCGACGTTGGCGGTCAACCCGAACGACGCTTACGACCGAGGCGCTTTCCTCTTCTGGTTAGGCTCTATCCAGAAAACTATAAACGGAGGAGCCTCCAACTCGCAGGTCACCGATTCGCGTATCTTCTATGCGCCGCTTGTGGATGGAGTTCCCGGTACGCCGCTGTCGTTCCTAAACGACCCCAGCCTGCCGAAACTGAGTCCGAGACCGCTCTATCTGAAACTGCCCGCTTTTGGCGGGAGCCCAGCGAAGAATCTGCTGTTCCTCTTCTGGTCGGCGGGGCGTAGCGGTCAGACGAGCCTCTACTACAATGCGAACTCGACCAATCCGGCGAACGTCTTCTCGCCTACCAACTGGAGCCGAGATAGCAAACTGGTGGTTCCGAACGGCTTGGCATGGCAGAGCGACCCGTATCCGGTCTATCGTCAAGTTCCCGACTTCACACAGGGCGGCGCGATTGTAGACGCGATAGACCTCGCCTTTACCGCGCAACTCAAGAACCGCTCTACCGTTGAAATCGTAGTCAGCCGATACCGAATCAATCGAACCAACGGAACGCTAGACTTGATGACCCTGCCTTATGTCGTGCAGGAGACCCTGAGCAGAGTGGGAGCCTCGAACTCCTACGTCTCTCGCGATGCGGACTGGATGCGCTCGAACGACCGTGACGGGCTTATCAAGATTGAACTCTTGAAGAACAACACGGGCGCGATACTTCCGCTGAACAACCGAGCGGATGGCACGGTTCAAAATGGGAGTTACGACACAGCGTCCGGGCTTCTCACCTTCAACTCCGCTCTTGGCGGACAGATTGTAGTAGACCCGACAGCGGGAACCCTCACCTTCCCGAACGTAACGCCGGGCGCAAACGATGTCATTCTCTTGACCTACCAACCGCGCCTAATGCGAATGAACGTGTCGCGAGACGATAGCAATATCGTTCGCACTGCGGGGCTGGGCGGCTATCTGACGATTGACCCTGTGCTTGGTAGCAAGCCCGGACAGACGGTTACGGGCAACCACTATAGTCCGGTAGTTCTGTTCGATAGAATGCCGAACATCCGCAAGAACTATGCCGCGCCTATCACGGTATTCAACGCGAACGGCTCCGCCTACAACGCCGCAGTGGGCCCCTCTGTAAGCAGAATGTGGACGCTCTACCGCAAGACAGACGCGCAAGGTAGCGTGCGCTCGACCATCTACTATAAGTCCATGCGCCTTATGGTTCGCCTGCCGCGCCCTGTGGCGCTGACGGCTCCCGATGCAAACGGCGCACAGCAAATTCTGCCTCTAACGGTCTCCGGTAACGTGGGACCCTACGAGGTAGACTGGGTGCGCGGACGCATCTACTTCACAGAGGTAGACGAAGGGCGCTTGATTACGGCGCGTTTCACGCCAGCGAGTAACGGGGCTGTGGGTTCATTGAGCCAACAACTCACCTACCGCATTGCGTGGGGCGACGAGATTAGCACGTCGGCGCAGACCTTCGCCGACCCCGCTAACCCGCAACTCGCGGCGCTCGCCTTCACAGTCTATCAGACTTCGCCAGAGGTCATTATGCCTTCGGATACCGCCGTCAATGAAGGGCAAATCTCCGCCTTCAAAGACCCGCTCCAAGACAAACTCTGGGTCTTTTGGTCTAGCACACGCGGACGGACGACAGACCTGTTCTATCAGGCGCTGGCTCCGAACCTCTACATAGGAGCCGCGAACCAACGCTAGCGCGATAGATAAAACGCCCCTCTCTTCGGTATTGAGAGAGGGGCGTTTTTCTTGACCTAGCCCCCTGAATCTCAAACAGGAGTTTCCGCGCAGCGCGTCGAAATAGAATAGCGGAACGTAACTACTCAGCCTCGCGAGTCTACCTAGCCTCTCCGTTTTTGCGGAAAGTTTCCTGAAAACCGCCATTTTCCCGAACGAGAAAGTGGCATAAAACAAGAAACTTTTGTCC
>CAIJLM010000207.1 GCA_903821495.1 uncultured Chthonomonas sp.
TATACGGTAGACTAGAGAGGACATCAGGCGCTCCAGGAAGAGGATTTGTTTGGCGACTTAACTCTACCTCAGAAGATGCCTGATGTCGTAACACGTATTTTGTCTACATACTTTTACCGGAAACTAAATATCTCATTAGGGCTTATAATGACCTGCTGATTGAGTATATCAAGCGAAATAACGTGACGGTCTTTCTACACAGCAAATATATCTTCTAGGAGTAAAACGAAATGTCCATTTCCGAAAGAGTTCAACTTACATTGGCGGATAGTATCGCCGAACTCAATAGCAATCCAGAGTTTATCAAACTTCGTGAGTTTTACAAAGAGATGCAAGAGGCGGGTATCGCAAAGAAACCGACCTACACCTTGCCGCCCCAGGATACAGCAGGTCTTCAGATATACCAGCAAGCCCCACCACGCAAAACACCTTAAATCACCTGCAAAGCCTATCGCAATTCTTTGTGACAGGCTCGTTTCATTCGCCCATTCTCGTTCTTCACTCCCGCAACTCCTAAAAACCCGTTCGCTTTCCGCCTTATAGTTGGTATAATGTAGTAGTAGCGAATGATAGACAAAATTCTTGTAGTAGGAACAGAAGCCCCATGACACGCGAGGCGCGAAAACCACGAACCGAAAAACCCAAACGGGCGAAACAGAAGCCTCTCGCCACCCTCCTCGATTTCTTTGGCGAGGAGGGTCCACTCGCCCAACTCCTACCCGGCTATGAGCTACGGCATGAGCAGTTGCGTGTTGCGGAGGGCGTAGAGCAGGCTATGGAGGAGGGGCGCGTCTGCCTAGCGGAGGCGGGAACGGGCGTAGGCAAATCGCTCGCCTATCTGCTTCCTGCGGTTCGCGCCGCCTATAAGGGCAAAAAGACGGTTATTAGCACGCACACTATCAACCTCCAGAACCAACTCATCGAAAAAGACATTCCGCTCGTTATGAGCCTCTTCCCTGACGCGGAACATCGTATCTTCCCTGTACTGATGAAGGGGCGCGGCAACTACCTCTGCAAGCAGGCGCTCGATAACGCCAATGAGGATATGTTCTTAGTAAGCGACCCGCTTTTTCACCGTGTGAAGCAGTGGTCTGAGAAGGTCTACTGCACGGGCGACCTTGCGGAACTCCCCTTCACCTATCCCAACTGGTACGAACTGACCTCCACCCCCGAAACGTGCCGGGCGCAAGAGTGTCGCTACTACAACTCCTGCCACTACTACAAAGCCCGCTTCGAGGCGATAGAGAGCAACCTTATCGTGGTGAATCACGCGCTCTTTTTGAGCGACCTCGCCATGCGAAAGGACGACCCCAATGCGGGTATCCTCCCAAACTACGACCACGTTATTTTCGATGAAGCGCACCACCTAGAGGAGGTCGCTACCAACTCCTTCGGGCTAGAGTTCACGTCGCGGCGCATCTCCACCCTGCTAGACCGCATACGCCACATTCGCGGGCTAGACATAGACAAAACGCGCCTCCAAACGCTGGAAGACCTCGCGGAGAGCGTCTTCGTCCCCTTCATGCAGTCGCCCCGAAACGAGTTCTACTTCTCGGACGCGCTGGACGAGAGTTCGCAGGAATCGGTAGAGACGCAAACCGGAGCCGCCTGCAACTCCATCTCGGAACTGCAAAAGGAGCTACTCAACATCGCGAAAGACGACGAGCCGCTACGCGAACGCCTTGAGGGTCTTGCGAAGATGTGCGGACGGGCGCGGGAAGAGCTTCATCAGATATTTTTTCAGAAGGACGAGAACTCCATTCGCTGGGGCGAAATCATCACGCAGAACCGCATGGGCAAGCAGGAGAGGCGCGTACACCTCCACCTCACCCCTGTCTCTATTGCGGAAGTGCTGGATACCGCGCTCTGGACGCGCATGGAGGGGCGAGGTAGCGTGACGCTTATCTCGGCGACACTGGCGAACTCTGGCGGCTTTGACTACCAGCGGCAGAGGCTTGGAGTTCCTGAAAACGCCATTGAACGCTTGGAAGGAAGCCCCTTCGACTACAAAGAGCAGGCGCTCCTCTACGTTCCCGCGCACCTTCCCGCGCCCGGTCAAGCCCCTATCAATATAGACCACCTTGTGGATGAGATAGAGCGCATTATACGCCTCACAGAGGGTCGCGCTTTCCTGTTGTTTACCTCGCGCGCCGCGCTGAACAGCGTCTATGAAAAGTTAGAGGGCAGAGTCCCCTACCCTCTCTTCAAGCAGGGAGACCTGCCGCCTAATAAACTGATAGAGAGTTTTCGGCAGAGTGGAAACGGTTGCCTTTTTGGGGCGCAGACCTTCTGGGAGGGCGTAGACGTACAAGGGGAAGCCCTCTCTTGCGTGATAATAGACCGACTGCCCTTCGCCGTGCCGGATAGCCCCATTACGAAGGCGCGAACGCAAGCCATTACGGACGCGGGAGGCGATTGGTTCCGCGACTACTCCATCCCGCAGGCGCAGATACGCCTCAAACAGGGCTTCGGGAGGCTAATACGGACGCGCTCGGACAGGGGGATTGTCTGCATTTTGGACTCGCGACTCATAAGCAAAAACTACGGCGCGGAGTTCGTGAAGCACCTGCCGCAAGCCGCCCGCGCCAGCAAATGGAGCCGCGTAGAGAAGTTCTGGAAGCAGGAACAGCCCGCGCCAGAGAAAGAGGAGAGTGAAGAGTAGTATGGAGACGCAACAACTTTTGGTTTTAGTGGTGGAGAGCGACCTGATGTTCGCTGTGCGTATTGAGAGCGTACTCAAAAAGTTGGGATACAGGGTCAAGACCGTTGGAGACGCGAACAAGGCGGTTGAGTTCGCTTCGGAACAGACGCTCTTTCTCTCTATTGTGAGCATGGGGCGCGAAAAACTTGCGCCGATTGAGGTTATCGCACGCCTGAAAGCCCTCCCGAACCCCGCCCCCGTTCTCGGTTTCCTCTCGCATACGTTAATACCAGAGGTTCGCGAACGAGCGAAAGCGGCGGGTTGCGACCTTCTTGTCCCGAACTCCTCCATCGTCACGCGCTTGCCCCTCTTGATAGAGCGGTTCAAGGCGAAAGCGGGCAAGGCGTTGGAGTTCGAGGCGTTAGAGGAAGAGGAGTGAGTCACTCCTCTCACCCCTTCTGGCGGGCGTACAGACAGCGCAAGCCGTCCAGCGTCAGGAAGGGGTCGAGAACATCAATAGAGGGGCAGGCGGGCGCGATTTGAGGGGCGTGACCGCCTGTCGCAATAACCTGCGCCCTACACCCCATCTCCTCGCGAAACTTCTGAACAAGATACTCCGCTTGCCCCGCGAAGCCGTGTACGAAGCCGCTCTGTAGAGCCTCCGCGCTACTCTGACCAATCGCCCTTTCCGGTATCTTCCACTCAACCTCAAAAAGACGCGCCGCCCTTGAGAAGAGAGCCTCTATCGAAACGCCGATACCCGGCAGTATCGCGCCCCCTAGATAGTCTCCGTTTTCCGCAATCGCTTCGAGTTTCGTCGCTGTCCCAAAGTCGATGACGATGGCGGGAGCGCCATATCTCTCCAAGCACCCCGCCACGTTGCAGAGCCTATCCACTCCGAGAGATGCGGACGGCGAGTAGTGGAGGCGTATCCCAGCCTCTATCTCAGAACGAACAAAGAAGGGAGTAACGCCTAAGAATCGCTCGCAACAGAGGCGGAGAGCCTCTTCTAGGGGCGGAACCACGCTGGCGATAGCAATTTCAGTAGGCGCGTTTTCCGCCAATATAGGGAGAAGGTTATCCGAGAGGGCTTGGGGAGTAGCGAAGCGAAGCGTTTCAAAGCGCCACGTTACCAGCCGTTCCGCGCCTCGATAGACCGCCGCCGTGATATTCGTATTCCCCACATCCAAAGCAAGCAACATCTTGTTTCGCTCCGATACACTAATAAGGAGGCTACGGCGGGACAACCGTGTTATTGATGAGTATCGTTCCA
>CAIJLM010000208.1 GCA_903821495.1 uncultured Chthonomonas sp.
ACGACAGCGAGATAATTGACTACGAACGCCGTTATGCAACGGGAAAATCCATCGGCTCAGGGCGGATGGAGAAAGCCGTTGACCAGGTGATTGGGATGCGACAAAAGAAGAAAGGCATGAGTTGGTCGAAAAAAGGAAGTCAGACGCTCGCCGCGCTCAAAGTCGCAGAACTCAATGGGCAGTGGAACCAACTTTTTGCCGCATAAATCCAGCCACACTGTTTGGAGAGGAACCATTTTTTTCGCGCCTTTTCGCGTTTTTCGCGGTAGAATCGCATTTCGCATCCCCATTCCGCGGTTCATTCCCGCAAGCCTGAACTTTTACATTAGGCGTTTTCACGCCTAATCTCGTTGAAATCAGGTAAAAGGACGACCTATGATGAAATTTCAAATTCTCGGCTACTCCGCCACCCTACTGACGACCCTAGGGCTACTGCTCTCAACCTCCTTTGCAATGGCTTTAGCGGGAGAGCCTGCGAACGCGCTTCTGCAAGAGGATGTCTCTCAGCCTATCCCCTTATGGAGCGGCATCGCCCCCGGCGAGAAGGGCGACATCGGCGAAGAGCATGACGCTTATAAAGCGGAACCCAACGCCGACCCCAAAAAACGAATTATTGTACTCGCCAACGTAAGCAAGCCGACGCTTACGGTCTATCGCCCTAGCAAAAATTTGGACAAGGGCGTAGGGGTGATTGTCTGCCCCGGCGGAGGCTACAGTATCCTTGCCTACGACCTAGAGGGTAGCGAAATCTGCAAGTGGCTGAACTCGTTTGGGGTGACGGGGTTCTTGCTGAAATACCGCGTTCCGTCGCGAAAGGGGTTGGAAAAGCACGCCGCCTCCCTACAAGACGCGCAACGCGCCGTCAGCATCGTGCGCTCCCGGGCGAAAGAGTGGGGAGTCGCCCCAAATAAAATCGGTATACTCGGCTTCTCGGCGGGCGGACACCTAAGCGTAATGACCAGCGCTAGCTACGACAAACGCTCCTACGCCGCAGTGGACGGCATGGATAGAGAGAGTTGCCGCCCTGACTTCTCTATCCTTATCTACCCCGCCTACCTCACCCGCGACGACGACTCTACCAAGCTCGCGCCAGAGATTACCGTGACAGCCAAAACCCCGCCCGCGTTTATCGTTATGTCGCAAGACGACCCGGTGAAAGTGGAGTGCGCTCTCGTCTACGCAATGGCGCTCCAACACGAAAAGGTTCCTATAGAGATGCACATCTACCCAAAAGGCGGGCATGGCTACGGCTTGCGCGAGGGCGCTTTCATCGCCACAGACTGGCCCAAACGCGCCGCTCGGTGGCTACGAAACGAGGTTTTCGCGAAGTAGTTCTAATGCCTATTACGTAGGCGCGTTTAGCGCGGGCAAGCGAACCGTAAAGGTTGAGCCTTGCCCCGCCGCGCTCTTAACGTCAATGGTTCCCCCATGCGACTCCACAATCCATAGCGTGATGTTCAGTCCTAGTCCGCTACCGCCCTGCTCTCGGTTCCTGCCCGTATCCACGCGGTAGAAGCGGTCGAAGATATGCGGAAGATGCTCTTCAGGAATCCCGCGCCCCGTATCCTCCACCACAAGAACCGCGAAGACCTCCCCTTCAACCGCCTCGCGGCGCACCGAAAGCGTTACGCTACCCCCCTCCGGCGTGTAGTTCACAGCGTTTTGGAGGAGGTTCGCAGCGAGTTGTTGAAGCCACAACGAGTCGCCAAGCAGGGGTGTTTCGTCCATATCGGCGATATTCAGCGAGATACGCTTGCGCCGCGCCAAAGACTCCACCCCTTCGTAGGCGCTCATTGCGATTTCGTCTAACGAGACCTCTTCCTGCCGTAGTTTCACCTGATTCGCATCGGCGCGAGCGAGGAGAAGCAGGTTCGTCACGATGGAGGAGAGGCGCTCCGTCTCCTCTATCACGCTCCGCAGAGTCTCCTGATACTCCTGCGGCGTTTTCTCGCTCATCAGCGCGACCTCCGCCTCTCCCCGCATGGCGGTAAGGGGGGTCTTGAGTTCATGGGAAGCGTCGGCGGAGAAGCGCTCAATCTGCCGAAAACTCTTATCAAGACGCGCTATCATCTCGTTGAGAGCGGATGCGAGGCGGCTGATTTCGTTATCGCTACGGGGCGGCACAATTCGCACATCAAGCCGCTTGCTCTCAATAGTAAGAGCGGCTTGCGTCATGTCATCCACAGGCTTGAGGGCGCGTCCGACCAGTATTCCCCCTCCCAAAAGCGCGATGAGGAAGACGGAGGGAGTCAGAATCAGAAGCAGGTTCGAGGCGCGAGTTAGGGCGGTATCTACACCCTCCACCGAAGCCCCCACCTGAACGAGGTAGGGAACATTTTGCCCCATCACCACAGGAACCGTTACGATTCGCACCGGATATTCGCCCAGTTTGCTCTCCGTATCAAAGCGCGTATTTCCCTTCAAGCCATCTTGTAGGGCTTCATCTAAGCGCGGTAGCGGAATCGTCTTGAGAGCGTCGGAACGCGCCACAGGGTTGCCGTAGGGATTGATAACCTGCACATATCGCCCCCACGACTGTAGGTCGTTATTATCTATAAACGCCTTCTCTACATCGGGGGCGGGAGCGCGTCCCGGGTTCTCAGTGTTATAGCGGTAGAGGATGGCGGCGATAGAGCGGGCGGTGTCCGTAGCGTGAGTTTGGAGAGCGGAGTCGGCGCGAGAGGTGAGGTACTGCCGCAGAAGCAGGAGCGTAAAAACGGAGAGAAGTAGGAGCGTGAGGGCGAGAACGCCCCCGTACCAGAGCGCGAGTTGGGCGCGAAGGCTACGCAGAAAGGGAAGGCGGGCGGGCGGGGTTGAGGGCGTAGCCGTCACTCACTCCGTCTCCTCGCGCAGAACGTAGCCCACTCCGCGCACGGTATGAAGCAGTTTGCTCCCCGCGCCCTTGTCCACCTTTTTGCGAAGGAAGTTCATATAGACCTCAAGGACGTTGCTCTCCGCGTCAAAATCGTAGCCCCAGATACTTTCAAGAAGGGCGGTGCGCGTAAAGACCTGCCCCGGATGACGTAACAACGCCTCTAGCAGGGCGTACTCCTTGTTCGTCAACTCAATAGCGCGTCCGCCCCGCGTCACGCGGCGAGCGATAGGGTCTATTTTTAGGTCGGCGTACTCCAGTTGCGTGATTTTTGTAGAGCCTGTCTGACGGCGCAACAGAGCGCGAATCCGGGCGAGCAGTTCATCAAAAGCGAAGGGCTTGGGTAGGTAGTCGTCGCACCCCGCGTCTAGTCCCTGAATTCTATCCTCCAACCCTCCCCGCGCCGTAAGAGCGAGAACCGGCGTGGTGTTGCCGCTGGCGCGAATATCGCGCACTACGGAGAGACCATCCCTGTCCGGCAACATAGAATCCATGATGATAACGCCGTACTCGTTCGTGAGGGCGCACTCTAGCCCTGTCGCTCCATTCGGCGCGACATCTACCGTATAGGAGGACTGCTCCAACCCTTTTCGCACGAAACTGGCGACTTTTTCTTCATCTTCAACGACTAACACGCGCATTTTTGCTTACCTTTCGGCTCTACGCTTTACTTTGGGAAATCATGGACTGAATAATACTCTTTGTTTCTTTAGATTGAAGGATTTCTGCCAAAGCCAATACAAAACTCTTTTCGTTAAGGCAGTTGTACTGGTTGCCGTTTATAGCGGTAGGATACAACTCAAAAGAATGTACAACAGAAAACAGAGTGTGACGCAAATCTCCCAGGGCAGGAGCCAACAATATGAAGCGATGTAGCACTAGCTCACCTTTGTCCTGGGCAATATCATAGTGGTTAGAT
>CAIJLM010000209.1 GCA_903821495.1 uncultured Chthonomonas sp.
GCGCACCGAAGACATAAGAAGAACACAGAGGCGAAAATAGACCAAATTGCACTCTGATTTACCGGAAACTAAAGTTCAATGAGAACCTTCTTAATCTGGTGACTAATACGATTGGTTTTGCCTGCGCCCTCGCGGATGCGCCCAAGCACATTCGGGGTCACAGAAGTTTTATAACTTATATTGGCGCTCTTCAACTGCTCGGCAGTGAGCAATTGCGCTCTGCGATAATATACGAATGAGCGATGCGTAATAAACGCATGGTCTCCCTGCCTGAGGTCGCACGCAGAATCGTAGGTTGCGTTGATGGAACTGGACACATTAACTACGACAACGCTATCCGGGTAGGCGGCAGTATCAGAGATAATCACCCACAGGTGTTGAGTATCTTGGGTAAGCTCCTCATCGTTGCAGGTGAATGCGCCGCCCGCCTCTAACGACATGGGAGGACATTTTTTTCTATGGCGTACACTCCCGCTTCCTTCAAAAGCGCAAGGCTCTCTTCCCGCGTGAAGCCAATTCCTTGCAATAAATCAATCTCTGAAATGCGTTCCGAAGGAACCGCGCCATTCCAATGCCGTTTATACTCGTCAAACGTATGCGTGAGTTCAGAAATATCGTAGTCTCCATATTCATTCCATTCAGACGCAATATCGACCAATGTCTCAACATCGTAGTCGGACAGATGATCGGAGCCGGGATTGCTCAACATCTGTATCAAAATCCTATCCACGACCTTGAAGCGCTCGTTCCACATAGACTGCGCCTTCTCATCCTGTTCTACGCCTTTAATGAGATCGTAGGTATGGCTCAACACAGGACCGTCTTTCATTGCGAAGGCATCGTCATCCACAATAGGGTCGCCCGTCTCTTTGAGACTTCGCCTGTTTGCCAGATACAGCAATTTGAGCAATCTCATACGACTCATCATCTTCGTTTCCGTTATAGAAAACAGGACTCCAGTAGCCTCTATACACCTATCAACGTCGAATTTTACGAACATGAGAACTCGCCTCCTCTCAACCCCTAATCCGCATAATCGAATGTGCAGAGCCGTCCCTCTATTTGCCATCCACACCACATTGTACCATATATTCGTCTACGTAAGCAGTAGATTCTTTGCCTGTTGCTATTGCTTCCACCCCGTAGGCGGATATAGATGCGGCTAAAATGCAGGGCGACGCTCTAATATGCGCCCGTTTTGCAACAAATCACAGCATATCGTACACTTTACCGAAATAGTCGCTCTTCTCATCTACCAAATCAGGCACTAGGGCGCGAATATCGTAGGTTCGGAAAACCTTTGGATTCACCGTAGACATCAGGGGTTGTTCTCCTCGTAAAATCAGAATGTTGGCGCGTTATCGTGCAGGATTTACCACGCTTGCCAGATAACTTTGAACTACATTAAGTTTACCCGTTTCTGAAACGAGACGAGACTCTGCAACGTAATATCTGTATATTAGAGTGTTGGAAGGAGAGATTAGCATGGCATCACACGTTAAAATTTTAGGTTGGCTCACGATAGCGCTACACTGCGTCACGCTATTGACAGGATTAGCCATCTACCTCTTTTTCATGGGGGTAGGAGGCGTGGCGGCTATTTCCGCGCCACACGACGGGGGTATAGCGGGCTTCGCAGTGATGGGAGGCATCGGCACTCTGATACTGAGCATCCTCGCTATCATCTCGCTCCCTGGAATACTTATAGGGTGGGGCTTAATAAACGGCAAAGAGTGGGCGCGTATGGGAGCCATTATTCTTGGCGTTATCAGCCTACTGCACTTTCCGTTTGGAACAGCGCTCGCCGTATACACCTTCGTCGTTCTGTTCGACCCGCAGACCGTCGCCATGTTCCAAAGACGCTCGTGGTAGTTTGATAGCCCCTCGCCCGATATGAACTATCTGTCGTGTGAGGGGTAGCATACAATATGGCGCGTTAGGAAGAAAATGTTCGCGCTTTTCTCAATTTATCGCCAACCTCCGCAACTTTTCGCGCCATTTTGCCGTCCTGTTATTAGAGAGCGCAAACAGATGCTTCCAATACTACTTGACAAGCGATTCACAACTTTGTATAATGGCTGGTAACAGGCGTTAGGTTTTGCCAAAAGGAAACTACTTTGCAGGTTGAACGATTCCACAATCTAAGCGAGGCGCACAGCGCGAGCCGTTCTATAGGACGGTTGGCGCTTTTTGCCACGCATGGAGCCGCGTCGCAAATGCGGTGGAAACTTCGCCTGAAAGCGCATCACCACCTACACCACCTGTTCCACATACAGGTATGCGCCTTGAGACCCCGCTCTACGCCGTCGGCATAGGGCGGGGTTTTGTGTTTTAGGGAGAGTTTCCCGACGTTGTTACCACATTAGAAAGGGGAGAGTACGGCGTGATTAATCAGGAGGTATTAGTACTCAATAGCGATTATGAGCCACTCAATGTATGTCCGGCGAAACGCGCCATTGTTCTTGTCTACTTAGGCAAAGCGGACGTTCTACACGAGTACGAAACAGAGGGCGCGAAGACCCTCTACGGCGAAGCCATCGTACCCGCAGTCGTCAAACTGCGAAAATCGGTTCGCCGACCGCTACCAGAACTCAAACTCACGCGCCGTACTATCTTTGCGCGTGACAACTACACCTGCCAGTACTGCGGCGTTGTCACCAAAGAGATGACGATTGACCACGTTATCCCTCGCAAAATGGGCGGCGTGGAGACGTGGGAGAACCTCGTCTGTTGTTGTAAGCGTTGTAACACTAAAAAGAGCGACAAACCCCTCCACCAGACGGGAATGAAACTCATGCGTAACCCGCGCAGACCGCGCTACACGCCCTACATCAGCATCACAAAGTACCTCTCAGGGCGCAAAAACGAGGTTTGGCGCGACTACCTGCCTATCTTCAACGATATTGCAGGCTAACCGCTCACGCCCCCTGTCCATTTCGGGCAGGGGGCGATTCTGTTTGGCGACACACAGGTCTAATCATTTTATTTTGAAGGGAGAACGCCTTGAAAACATCCTTTTTGAACCGCCGCGAGGCTCTACAATGCCTTACAGGAATCGCTACTGGGGCGACAGTCCTCTACGGATCTTCCCGCTCCGCCTCCGCCGCTATCTGGTATGGCGAGGAGCATGAGGCGGAGCAGAGGGGCATTAAGGTCGAAAAACTGACCGATGACATCTCGCTACTGATAGGCGTTGGCGGGAATATCGCCGTACTCGTCGGCAAAGAGGGCGTGTTGCAGATAGACGCGGGGAATCCCGGCACGTCGCCACAGCAAATTGCCGGACTCAAGCAACTGACCGACAAGCCCGTCGTCACGCTCGTCAATACGCACTGGCACGGCGACCACACGGGCGGTAATGCGGACATGGCGAAGGCGGGAAGCCGTATCTTCGCGCACGATAACACCCGTAAGCGTCTCAGTTCAGAGCAGTTTATCGAGGCGTTCAACAGCAAAGTCCCCGCCTCCCCGGAAATCGCGCTCCCTATCCTGACCTTTAGCAGTAGCCTCACGCTCTATCATGGCGGCGAGGAGTTGCATCTAACCCACGTCCCGCCCGCGCATACCGATACCGACATCTTCATTCACTTCGCCAAAGCGAACGTTCTTCACGCGGGAGACCTGTTCTTTAACGGGATGTACCCCTTTATTGATAGTTCGACTAAGGGCTGGGTGGGGGGAATGGTCGGGGCGGCGGACAAAATCCTCGCGGTTGCGGACGACAAGACAAAAATTATTCCGGGACATGGGGAGCTTGGCACGAAAGAGCAGTTCAAGCAGTATCGGGATATGCTGGCGACGGTTCACGAGCGCATCACTCCGCTAGTGAAGGGCGGGAAGTCGGTAGAGGAGGTTGTCGCCGCGAAGCCTCTCGCCGACCTCGACGACAAGTGGGGCAAGGGCTTTATGAAGCCGGATGTGTTTGTGAAAATTGTCTACGGCGGCATAAAGAAATTCGGGATTTAACGGTTTTTGACCTAAGTTTGGGGGGCAGGCGCTTTCAGCGCCTGCTCTCTGTTCACCTGTTCAGAACTCTCGCTAGAAAAGCGCGTGTACGCTCCTCACGCGGTTGCGTAAAGACCTGTTCGGGGTGTCCCTCCTCGCAAATCACGCCCTCGTCTAAGAAGATAGCGCGATGCGCGACCTCCCGCCCATGTCGGGCAAGGGGCGATCGATTTGGGGGTGTTTCATTTGAGTTGGGAGAGTCTGTCAGATAGGCGAAGCGGCATAGCGATTCGCCCTCTGTACCGCTACCGCCCCCTAACCCCAACCCTTTCCCCCGTTCGAC
>CAIJLM010000210.1 GCA_903821495.1 uncultured Chthonomonas sp.
AACTGCTCCATTGAGTTGCGGAAGTCGTCGGTGTACTCGGCGATGAGCGCGGTGCGAATCACGGTGCGCTTGCGCCCCGTGCAGACATGGATAAAGACGGGACGCGCATTGCCGTTTCCGCGATGGCTTTCGATCGCTTCGCGCACATAGCGCAGAACGTTCCGCTTGCTTTCGTCAACTTGCACGATAATACGGTTAGCCCCGTTCTGATTCGCGGAGCCGCTCGCCCCTACAGCGGCCACCGCGTCCGCCAAAATCTCCACGGTCGCGCCGCCCTCCTCATCGTCGCGCACACGCTCCCGATAACTCGCCTTACCTTTCAGAATGACGATTTTGTCCTTCTCTATTAGGTCGCGGTAACTCGCGTAGTTCGAGGCGAACATGGTGCAACTGACGCTCCCAGTAATATCTTCCAGTGTGAAGAACACCATCAGTTCACCCGACCTTTTCGAGGTGAAGGGCTTTGTCGCGGTGATGATACCGCCCAGAAAGACCTCCGTGCGGTCTGGAATCTCGGCGAGTTCGACGATTTTGGTCACTCTCTGCCGCTCGAAGGTCTGGATATGCGCATGCAACGGGTGGTCGGAGATGTATACTCCCAGCAGTTCTCGTTCAAAGTTTAGCAGTTGCTCACTCGGGTATTCGGGGATGTTCGGAATGGGAATCTCCTCCATCGCCGCGCTACTGTCATCGTCCCCGCCGAACATATCCATCATCGAACCCTGACCGCTCTTCTTCTCTTTCTGCGCTTTTACCGCAATCTGACACGCATCATCCAGAATATGCACGAGGGCGCGACGCGCTTTGTGTTGCGCGAACTGGTCGAAGGCTCCGGTGTGGATGAGCGTCTCTATCACGCCCCGCGCAACGCCCGTCCCCTCCTCCACCATCACGCGAAAGCAGAAATCGGAGAGCGAAGTGAACGCGCCTCCCTGTTCCCGTACGCGAATAATGCTATCTACGGCGACGCGTCCCACGTTCTTAATGGCTACCAGCCCAAATCGAATCGCGCTACCCTCCACCGAGAAGTCCGCGCTACTTTTGTTGATGTCAGGAGGTAGCACAGCGATATTCATGCGCTTGC
This sequence comes from uncultured Chthonomonas sp., assembly GCA_903821495.1. Classification (GTDB taxonomy): domain Bacteria; phylum Armatimonadota; class Chthonomonadetes; order Chthonomonadales; family Chthonomonadaceae; genus CAIJLM01. Next base: position 1,085 of record CAIJLM010000210.1, read on the forward strand.
AGTCCTCCATACAGGAGACCAGTTTGTCGCTCTTTTCAATGTAGCACGCCATCAACGCCGCCATATACTCAACGGGGTAGTGCGCCTTGAGGTAGGCGGTTTGGTAGGAGAGCATAGCGTAGCAGACGGCGTGCGCCTTGTTGAAGGCGTACCCCGCGAACGGCTCTAGCAGGTTGAAGATGTTGTCGGCGACTTTTTCGTCCACGCCCTTGACCTTCGCGCCCGCAAGGAAGTTTTCGCGCTGTTTCGCCATCTCCTCCTTCTTCTTTTTACCCATCGCACGGCGGAGGAGGTCGGCTTGCCCCAGAGTGTAGCCGGAGATTATCTGCGCTATCCGCATAACTTGGTCTTGGTAGACGATAACCCCATAGGTCTCTTTCAGCAGGTCTTCCAGCCAGGGGTGGGGATACTTTATCTTCTCTAGCCCGTGCTTGCACTTGATGAACTGCGGGATGTGCGCCATTGGGCCCGGGCGGTAGAGCGCCACCATCGCGGCGAGGTCGCGAACGTTAGAGGGCTTCAACTCCTGAATATAGCGGCGCATCTGCGGCGACTCCAACTGGAATACGCCCACGCACTCGCCATTTCCGAGCAGTTCAAACGCCTTTTTGTCGTCTAGCGGTATCTTCTGCACCTCTATCTCAACGCCGTGCGTCGCCTTGATGTTGTGAATGGCTTGCCCCAAAATAGAGAGGTTGATAAGCCCCAAAAAGTCCATTTTGAGCAGACCGATAGTCTCAAGCGTTCCCGCCGAGTACTGCGTCACATAGCCGCCATCGGCGGAGCGCGTGAGCGGCGTGTATTCGACGAGCGGGTTATGCGAAATCATCACGCCCGCCGCGTGAACGGAGGCGTGGCGCGAAATTCCTTCAAGGCGCTTGGCGGTGTCTATGAGGGTTTTCGCGTTGGGGTCTCGCTCGTAGGCGTTGCGGAACTCCGGGTTCGCCTCTAATGTCTTGTCTATGGTCATGCCGACGGGGATGGTGGGAATCATCTTGCACAGTTTTTCGGTTTCGGCGGAGGGCATTCCGAGAGCGCGTCCCGCGTCTTTCAGCACGGCGCGAGAGGCGAGCGTTCCGAAGGTGATTATCTGCGCGACACGCGCCTCTACCGGGTTCGCCTGTTGCGGGCTGTACTTCTTCGTGACGTACTCAATCACGTCCTGCCGACGGGAGTCCTCAAAGTCCATATCCACGTCGGGCATGGCGATGCGTTCCGGGTTCAGGAATCGCTCGAAGGTGAGACCGTACTCCACCGGGTCGATGTCGTGAACGTCCACGAGGTACGAAGCGAGACAGCCCGCCGCGGATCCGCGCACCCCGTAGAAGATTCCGCTTTCGCGAGCGAACTCGGCGAAGTCGCGGACAATCAGAATGTACTGCGAGAAGCCTGTCTTTTCGATAATGCCGAGTTCGTACTCAAGGCGGTCTTTCACCTCTTGCGAGGGCTTGCCGTTGTAGCGGCGCTCCATGCCCTCATACGAGAGGTTCGTGAGGTGCTGGTGGGGAGTTACGCCTTCCGGTATGCCCGGCGACGGCATGGGACACCGCCCGAACTCTAGTTCGACATTGCACTTCTCCGCGATTTCGAGGGTCTGCTCTACTGCTCCCTGATGTTGCGGGAAGATGTCGCGCATCTCCTGCTCGCTCTTGAGGTAGAACTCTTGCGAAGCGTATTTCAGGCGGTTGGGGTCGCTGACGACGGAGCCTGTGCCGATACAGAGCAGAATGTCGTGCGCGTCCGCGTCCTGCTTCCCTAGATAGTGAACGTCGTTCGAGCAGATGACGGGGAGTTTGAGTTCTTTCGCGATTTTGAGCAGGTCAACATTAACGAGCGCCTGTTCGGGCAGGTTGTGGTTTTGGAGTTCAATGTAGTAGTTTCCCTCCCCAAACAGGTCACGGTAGAAGCCCGCCGCGTCTCGCGCCTTCTCATATTCGCCCTTCATCAGCGCGTTGTTGATTTCGCTTCCCAAGCAGGCACTCGTCGCGATAATGCCCTCATGGTACTGTATGAGGAGGTCGCGGTCTATGCGGGGCTTGTAGTAGAAGCCGTCTATCGCGGCGATGGTGGTGAGTTTGAGGAGGTTGTTGTAGCCCGTGAGGTTCTTCGCGAGTAGCACCATGTGGTAGGCGGCTTGGTCTATACGGGGCTGTTTGTCCTTGTGGGTTCGCGGCGCGACATACGCCTCTACGCCGAGGATGGGCTTGACTCCGTTCGCCTTGCACTTCATGTAGAAGTCGGCGACCCCGTACATCACGCCGTGGTCGGTGATGGCGAGGGCGGGCATCTCCATCTCCGCCGCCCGCTTTATGAGGTGGGGGAGGCGATTCGCGCCGTCGAGCAGACTGAATTCGGAGTGGCAGTGGACATGGACGAAGTTCTTGCTGGCAATCATGGGCGGGTTCTAACCTCGTGGTAGGGATTTGCAAGGAGTCTGCATATATAGAGATAGACGTGAGGGGCGACCTCTATATCTAGCGTGTAGCGTTCCCTATTTTAGCCGTTCTGGGGGAGAGAGTCAAGGAGAAAATGATAAAGATTCGGAGGGTTTTGGGGCAGGGATTTCTGAAGGATTGGGCAGGGTGAAGTTGACGGGCTAAGTTCATACTAGGGAGGCTTGTCCTTTGTGCTACGTTCATCAAACTCATTCCTGCGAGATTGAAGGTTCTCCATCCCGATGAGAATTGCCCACCAAGCAATAGCAGATAAAACCCAAATCAGCGCGGCAAGCAGAGTCGCCAACAAGTAGTTCCAATGTGTTCGACGGATTAGCAAGTCCCACGAAATCCCCGTTACTGCACTGGGTATAAAAGTCAAAATGCAGGCATCATACCAAGCGGGGCGTCCTATTCCCATATTGAGTTCTCCTTGCGGCGCTTCGCTTGCGCCACCTTTGTCCTCTTCTATCACTTATGACGTAGTTAAAAGGGATGAACATATCTGGGCTTCAAAGCGATTGGACTCAACTCGTTTTTCCTTTGAAGAGAGATTTCGCCTTTTTACGGAGCCATTGCGTGGCTTGAGACACTCGTTTCCTTATCTTGTAAAGAGCGGATGCTTCAAGAAGTCTTTGGGTCTCGGCAATCGGGTCGAACGCTAACTCATAAGTAGGGCAAAGCGACCCATGGTCGCACCAGCAAACTTCTCCCTTTCTAAATGCGCCTCGCTCCTCAAACTTAGGAACCGCTGGAAAGCAGTATTGAATTTGAACACCGTAGGATTGGGCGAGGTATACGTTATCGTAAATCTTCCCATCGGAATCCATCGGACAGGCTACTATAACCTCTCCTGTGGCATAAGGAGACTTATTCAAAGAGGTGACTTTTAAGGGTGGTTCCACTCTCAACAACGCGCAACCCTGTAGAGTCTTGATTTCACCAGTGTATATAGAATATTCCATTGTAACAGGTTTAATCGCCCAACATTTGTGAACAGGTGGACCTCCAAAACTGTTTGTTGAAAGGTAGAAGTCTGGTTTTCTAGTTGGGATTGGAAATGCCTCTGACATGGTTGTCCCCTCTGTTCTCAAGCGAAACACTAAATCCATTGCACCTCAACGCGATATACGATACCCGTCGGTTCAATCTCCGCAGTTTTAATAAGCATCTGTCGTCTCCTCCGTTGTCGCTTTCAGCCACGCATTGAGTTGGTAAGAGTTCAGGGTTGCGGCTCTTAACATAACCCGCGCAACCTCTCCTTCGCAAAGGAGAGGAGTCTTTGTGGTATGAGATTTGAGGGGCTTGCGGCGCTACTCTAGGGCGAGTTGCATTGTGCATTTTTTTCGCGCTTAATTCCCAAAAGAGTGAACTCTTACCTCATACGGTATATTGAGTCTCTCAATAGGAGCCTCCCGCTATTGCTACAAAATCTATACGCGCTAACCCCAGCCCAGTAGCCTGCCTACCTGAAACACAATAAACGAGCCTACCCACGCCAGCCCTGTCATGTAGGCGATTTGGAAAAGGGGCCACTTCCAGCCGTTTGTTTCGCGGCGCACTACCGCAATCGTGGAGATGCACTGCATGGCGAGAACATAGTAGACCATCAGGCTCACCGCGACAAGCGGAGTGAACACTTTTTTGCCTGTGCGCGGGTCGACATCCTCTTGAATACGTCTCTGCAAATCCACTCTACCCTCGCCCTCCTCCGCGTTGTCCACGTTGTACACGGTTCCCATCGCCGATACGAACACTTCACGCGCCACAAACGAGGCGACTATCCCCACGCCCATCTTCCAGTCGAAGCCGAGCGGACGAATGAGAGGCTCTATGAGATGCCCCGCCCGCCCTGCAAATGAACGGGCGATTCTCTGGTCGGTAGGTAGTTCCGGGTGGCGCGGATAGGTTGTCAGACACCAAAGCAGAGTGGTGACAGCGAGAATAACCGTGCCAGCGCGTTTCAAAAATAGCATGGCGCGTTCTATCATCTGTAGGGCGGCGGTCTTGAGGCTAGGGAGGCGATAGGGGGGTAGCTCTAGCAGAAAAGTAGGCGAGACTCCCTTGAGAAGCGTTTTATGGAAAATGCCCGACACCGTAAACGCGGTTATCATGCCCAGAAAATAGAGACAGATAAGCGTCACGCCCGGCAGGGTGAGTAGGCTCCAGCGCCCGATGTGTAGCACGGGGCGGTTTGGGATAAACGCGCCAATCATTAGGGCGTAGACGGGTAGACGCGCCGAGCAGGACATCAGCGGCGACACCAGAATCGTGATGAGGCGGGCTTTGCGGTCTCCAATCGTGCGCGTCGCCATGATTGCAGGAATCGCGCACGCGAAGGAGGAGAGGAGCGGAATGAACGACTTGCCATGCAAACCCACCTTGCTCATCAGTTTGTCCATGAGGAACGCCGCTCGCGCCATGTAGCCCGTATCTTCCAGAAGACTTACGAAGAAGAAGAGAAGCAGAATCTGCGGTAGGAAGACAAGCGTGTTACCCACCCCGCCGAGTACGCCCCCTACGAGGAGTTCGCGCAAATCCCCGGAGGGCATTTTAGCCGTGATGAACTGCCCCAGATGGTCTATGCCGCTCTTTATCCAGTCCATTGGAATCTGCGCCCACGAAAAGATGGATTGAAACATGAGTATCATCACAGCGAAGAAGACAACATAGCCCCAAAAGGGATGGAGTAGAACGCGGTCAAATTTTTCGTTGGAGGAGAGCGCCTGCCGCTCCGCGCTAGAGTAGCCCTGCTTCACTACCTCAACGACCTTCGCAATCCACTGGTAGCGGGCGTTAATAACGACGGTAGGGAAGTCTATCTCCGCGCTGGCGAGCGATTCGCGTGTAACGACAAGAAGGCGTTTCTGCTCCGCGTTCAGTCGCTCATGCAGTTGGTTGGTCTCCTCCTGCATCAGCAGAGTGACCGCCTCTATCTGCGCGACCTGCGGCACCAGATGAAAGGTATCTTGTAGGGAGGCTTTTAGTCTCTCGATAACCTCTTTCGCTTCGGCGGGAGGCTCCCACACGGGGGTCGGTTTCGGGTTCTGTTCATAGGACTGGATGGCTTTGAGAAGGTCGATTAGCCCAATGCGCTTCGTCGCGGTGATAGGGATAACAGGAACTCCTATCCTCTCCGCCAACTCCTTCGCGGGTATCTCTATACCCGCCAACGCCGCATCGTCCGACATGGTGAGGGCGATAACGACGGGGATGCCGATGTCGAGGAGTTGGCTGGTTAGGTAGAGGTTGCGCTCAAGGTTGGAAGCGTCCACCGTGTTGACAATAAGGTTTGGGGCGGGGGTGTCGGCGCGTAGACCGAGTAGCACTTCGCGGGCAATCTCTTCGTCGGGGGAGTGCGGAACAAGCGAGTAGAGACCGGGCAAATCGATGAGGTTGGCGGGTTGACCGTTGGGGAGGGCGATTCGTCCCTCTTTCTTCTCAACGGTGACGCCGGGATAGTTGCCGACCTTTTGGCGTAGCCCCGTCAAGGCGTTGAAGAGAGTCGTTTTACCGCTGTTTGGGTTGCCCACAAGCGCGACCTGTAGGGCGCTTTGCGGGGCGCCAGATTGCGAAGGAACATCCGTATCTAAAGTTGCAAAAC
>CAIJLM010000211.1 GCA_903821495.1 uncultured Chthonomonas sp.
AAGCCAGACTGCTTTGGCATCTTCTACCAAACGCATGGAAGTATGGCTTCGCCTGATGTGTTCTTTCAGAATGCCCTCAAATACGGCGAAGAGGCGAATCATGAAAACAGTTTCGATACTGTTTAGCGCGTCTTTACAATCTTGAAGTTTTATGCGCTCAAAGGAAGAATCGGCATCTATATCACGCCTCTCCCAGTTTATCACAACATAACTGAGCGAAGCGCGTGTAGAGATGTATTCGTTTTGAACAGCGCGGAGTCTTACCCCAAAAACGTTATCCTTCGACATTCAGCAAATCCTCTACCAACAAGATAAAGTTCTTTTGACTCCACTCTTGACGCAAGGGGATACCTGAATCGGTTAGAATCGCCCACTGGTCAATCTAAAATAAATCACCCCGCGATTGTATAGGAATAGCGCTGAATACAGGGAGAGGCATCTGCTTGACAAGCCACACACGACGTAAAGTCGGGAGTGCATAGAGTTCAACTAACCCCTTGCCTCTTTGTACGGAGCGCGAAAAAGGCTCCATTTGGAGATGCTCATCGCCTACATAAATGGTCAATGTTGGAGCGATATAAGCGCCCAGCAAAGCCTCCTTTGCCTCTATCTGACCCCGCTCACACTGCCAATTCTCTTCTCTGCCCCACTCTTCAACCTGCGTATAGAGGCGATTCAACGTGTCTAGCCACTCATGAATAATCTCATCCGTTTTTTGTTTGGGAAGTGTTTTCGGCATAGCGTGTTTTTCCTTTTGCATGGTTGTAGTTATATTATACCACGCCAAAATAGGGAAGGTTTTCCGCCCCGAAAGAGAGAAATACACGCTACAACGAAAAGAACTTAGGAGAGAAAAGTGGCTTCGTACATACTTGCGCTAGACCAAGGGACGACCAGCTCCCGCGCCATTCTGTTCGATTCTGCGGGGCGAGTCTGTGGCTCGGAGCAGGCGGAGTACCCGCAAATCTACCCGCAACCCGGATGGGTGGAACACAACCCCGAAGCGATTTGGGAGTCGCAACTCGGAGTCGCCCAACGCCTCCTGCAAAACAAGGGGGTTAGCGCGAACGAGGTCGCCGCCATCGGAATAACGAACCAGCGCGAGACCGCTATACTTTGGGATAAGCGCACAGGAGAGAGTGTCGGAAACGCGATTGTTTGGCAAGACAGGCGCACTTCGCCCCTTTGCGAACAACTCGCAATGCAGGGCTACGCCGACCTCTTCCGAAGCAAGACGGGTTTGCCCCTCGACCCCTACTTCTCTGGCGTAAAAATACGCTGGATGCTCGACAACATCGCAGGGCTACGCGAACGCGCAGAACGGGGAGAAATCGCTTTTGGGACGGTGGACTCCTTTCTGCTGTGGAGACTAACGGGGGGTAGAGTTCACGCAACAGACGTTTCCAATGCCTCCCGCACTCTCCTCTTCAATATCCACACGCTAGATTGGGACGATGAACTCCTCGCCATTCTGAAAATCCCGCGTTCACTCTTCCCAGAGGTCAAGCCCAATAGCCACCTCTTTGGCGAAACGGAAGCCTCTCTCTTAGGAGCCTCCATACCCATTGGCGGCATGGCGGGAGACCAGCAAGCGGCGACGTTCGGGCAGGCCTGTCACCTCTCCGGCATGGCGAAAAACACCTATGGCACAGGCTCCTTCCTCCTGCTGAACACTGGCGCAGAGGCGCGAACCTCCGCCAACGGTCTCCTCACAACGGTTGCGTGGCGACTCGGCGATACCACAACCTACGCCCTTGAAGGAAGCGTATTTATCACGGGCGCTGCGGTGCAGTGGCTCCGCGACGAACTTCAAATTATCTCCTCCGCCCACGAGATAGAGGCATTGGCGGCGAGAGTTCCCGATAGCGGCGGAGTCTATTTCGTTCCCGCCTTCGCGGGGCTAGGAACGCCCTACTGGGACGCTCATGCGCGGGGCGCGATACTAGGGCTGACGCGGGGCGTAAGCCGCGCTCATATCGCCCGCGCCACCCTCGAATCGGTCTGCTACCAGTCTCGCGACGTGCTGGACGCGATGCAAGCGGATGCCGCGCAACCCCTCACGGAACTGCGCGTAGACGGCGGTATGACCCGCAATAACCTTCTCCTACAACTCCAAGCCGACACTCTCGGTATACCTGTCGTGCGCCCCGTCGTCACCGAAACAACCGCGCTCGGCGCGGGCTACCTCGCGGGGCTGGCGGTGGGCTTCTGGAAAGATACGGATGAGATTGGGGCGCAGTGGAGCGCGGAGCGCGTCTTCGAGCCAACCACCACCGCCGACGAACGAGAAGCGCGTATGCGGGGTTGGCATCGCGCCGTCGAACGCGCCCGCAACTGGACAGAGTAGTTTTCGTTCCACCTTTTCCTAGTCCTAACCCTTTGCGATAGCGAGTTTAGCGCCGTCAACGGCGCGTTCTTTAGGATTAGGGTATTCTACTATACAGTAGACGCATTCAACACGAGAGACTGGTATTCTAAAACAAAAAGGAGTGAGGCAAGGTTTCCCCTCTCGGCAAAAGCCTGGGGTCTCCCGCCCATAGCGCTATGAACACTATTCAGTACAGTCATGCCATCATTGGCACAGGTCGTCCGCGTGGTTCGGCGGACGCGACAGGATTTGGTATGGCGCACAGCCATTACAAGAGCTTCCAAGCCAGCGGGCGGGTCAGGCTTTCCGCTATCGCCGATATTGACGACGACCATGCCCGCGCGTTCTTAGCCGATTATGGAGAGAACGCCGCCATCTATCACGACTACCGCGACCTGCTCAAGGAGGCGAAGCCAGATATACTCAGTATTACCGTCTGGCCCCACCTTCATGCCGAGATGACTGTCGCGGCTTGCGAGGCGGGCGTTCGCGCTATCCACTGCGAAAAGCCCATGGCGATGACATGGGCGGACGCGAAGCGCGTGAAAGCCGCCTCCGAGGCGAGCGGCTCCATCCTCACCTTCAACCATCAGCGGCGCTTTCTTGAGCCTATCCAGATAGCCGCGAAGATGATTCACGGTGGCGAACTGGGCGACCTAGTGCGTATCGAAGCGCAGTGCAACGACCTGTTCGACACAGGGACTCACTGGCTAGACATGATGCAGTTCTTCAATCAGGAAGCCCCGATAGAGTGGGTGATAGGGCAGTTGGACTGCCGCGAAGACCGCCGCATTTTTGGCGCGTTGGCGGAAGACCAGTCTATCTGTCACTACAAATGGGCGAATGGGGTGCTTGGTTTGATGATTATGGGGCATGAGGCGAAATGGGACTGCGCGTTTCGCGTCACTGGCTCAACAGGGATGCTGGAGCTACTGTACAGTCGCCCTACCCTCCGTGTCCGCCTTTCCGGGGACTCGGATTGGCGCGTAATAGAGAGCAAAGAGGGCTTGCACGATGAGGTGTCCATAGACCGCGCCTGCGCGGATGTCATACGCGCTCTGGACGAACCGGGCTACAAACCAATGCTTTCCGCAGAAAACGCCATCCGACATACGGAGCTGATATTCGCCGCCTACTACAGCAGTATGTATCGCGGGCGCGTCAATATGCCCTTGACGTATGAGGGAAACGGGTTAGAAGACATGGTGGAGCAGGGGGCGATGGGCAAACGCCGCGCTTGATGGCTAGGCTTATAGGAGTAGGCGAAGCGCTTTTGGTTAGGGGCTTTCAGCCTCCGGCTAAAGGCGCTTCTGTCTCATCGCATTTGCCACTTTCTTGAGCGACCAACTCGCCGCTCAGGCAAGTCCGTCTCTCGAACTGGAAGAGAGACGGACTTGCCCAGCGAGGATGGGATGAGGGCTAAGTAGAACCGTATGGAGAGACGCTTAACCTTACCTCACAACGAAATCCACCTATGGCAAGCAGACCTTAACCCTACAGAGCCGACTATCGAACAACTCTCACGTATGCTCTCTGTTGATGAATACGCACGCGCCGAGAGATATGCGTTTCCACACTTGCGCCGCAGATTCGTAGTGGCAAGAGGTATTTTACGGGTTCTCATAGGCTCGTACTTAGGAATCGCTCCCAGTGAGGCGCTTTTCTGTTACGGAGTTTTTGGGAAGCCTGCGCTAGACGCAGGGGGACACAGAGAGACCCTCGCCTTCAACCTCTCGCACACGGAGGACTTCGCTCTCTTCGCCTTCTCGCCAGCCTGTGAAATTGGGGTGGATGTCGAGCGCATTCAGAAGAGTTTTGAGACGCTTTCCCTCGCGGAATGGCTCTTCTCAACCAATGAGTATACCGCTCTCTCCGCTCTACCTACAGAGTTACAACTCTCCGCTTTCTACGCCTGTTGGACACGTAAGGAGGCATATCTCAAAGCAAAGGGGAGAGGCATTGCAAGCGACCTCGCGAAGTTCGATGTTACCGTCTCTCCGAAAGAGGCGGCGCAACTGTTGCGGGTAGAGGGCGATCCGGAAGAGGCGCGCCGCTGGAAGTTGCTGGATATACCCGTACCCTCAGATTACCATGCGACGATTGCAGTGGCTAAGCACGATTGCAGTCTGAAACGTTACTCATGGCGACACGATTTTGTGAGATACCCTCCTCCTCATGGCTAATCACGATGCACTCTTCCCGACTACCTCCTCTATTTTTTCCGTCAGGCGCTCTGCTATCCGCTGTGTATACGGCTCGTTGTAGAGCGCGTCAAGATGGCTTACTCCTTCGACTACAGTATAATCAGAAACTCCCGCCCCAATCTCACTCCACTTTTCGACAATGTAGCTCTTTACAAAATCCTCTGTTTGAATGAGGAGTAACCGCCCAGTATACCGCTGCGCCTGATACTGAAACTGCGCCTTGGTATGAGCCTCAAACGTACTGTGAAACGCTTCAGGGCGTTTCGCTAAGGGACGTATCAGTTTGCGAAACTTCCGAGAGGTATACTGACGAAACCACGTTCCGAAACCCAACTCCTGCCAATACTCTTGTAAAACCAGTCGGTGTTCGCGGCTAAAACGTTTCGGAGGTTGCCATGTGGGACCCCGATAGGGTCGGCTCGCGCCCACTAACGCCAGTAGGGCTACCTCTTTCCCCTGCCCATTTAACTGCTGTGCGATTTCCAGCGCTACCATACATCCAAAACAGAAGCCCCCTATCAGATAGGGACCTTCGGGTTGTAGTGTGCATATCTGATCCACATAGTAGCTCGCCATCTCCTCCACAGAATCGTGCGGAGCTTCGTCCTCTTTCAGTCCAAGATACTCTAAGCCATACACGGGCTGATTCTTGGGAAGATGACGTGTGATACCCTCCATCTTGAGAGAGGTGCTTGCCATTGGCGGTACCAAGTAGAAGGGCGGCTTACTCCCCCCCGGCTGTATTGGGGCGATGGACTTCCAAGGCGGCGACCAGTTTTCCTGCCGTATTAACTCCGCCAACTGCGCGATGGTAGGATACTGGAACAGAGTCGCGACAGGTAGCCGCTTCCCAGTCACCCTCTGAATCTGGTCAAAAAGCCGTACCGCTAATAGCGAGTGACCTCCGAACTCAAAGAAGTTGTCGTAAATACCAATAGGTTGAACTCCCAATATCCGCTCCCAAATGCGTGTGAACTGAATCTCCAACGCATCGCGCGGCGCGGTTTTCTTCCTCATTGAGAGGGATAACTCAGGGGGTGGAAGCGCCGCATAGTCCAACTTTCCGCGTGTTGTGCGTGGAATACTATCAATCAAAACGAAGGCGCTTGGAACCATGTAGAAAGGCAGTTTCCCTCGAAGCCATGGCTCAATTTCGTCCATCGCGGCGCGGCTGTTTTTCTGCAACACGATATAGGCGACAAGCCTCTTCTCGTCTGCGTCTCTCTGTAGTGCAAGGGCGACGCTACGGTGTATTGCAGGGTGTCGCTCCAATACCGCCTCTATCTCCCCTAACTCAATCCGAAAACCCCGTAGCTTCACCTGCCTGTCGTTTCGCCCCAAGAATTCGATATTTCCATCGGGCAGATAACGCACTGCATCTCCCGTCTTAAAGAGTCTGCCGCTGCCAAATGGGTTCGCAATAAACCGCTTGCGAGTCTCTTCGGGGTGGTCTAGATAACCGCGCCCAACACCCGCTCCGCCAATATATAGCTCTCCTGTAACCCCGATAGGCGTGGGCTGTAAAGCGGTATCCAGAATATATAGATGCGTGTTCGCAAGAGGGCGACCAATAGGTAGATGCAGTACCGAGGAGTCAGGGGGCGCATAGAGCGGATAGTGGGCGATACGGTCAGAACACTCTGTGGGACCATAGGCGTTTATTAAAGGGGTATCAGGATACTGGGCGAACCATTCACGGCATAGAGTAGGCGGTAACGCCTCGCCCGTCGAAATGAGCCAGCGGAGTGTCGCGAAAGGCTTAGGCTCCATGCCCTGCGGTAAATCAGCCCCCAGTAGCGCACTCAAGAAAGAAGGCACTACCTCAAGGATAGTGACACTGTTGTCGGCGCAGTAGGTTATAAGGCTCGCTGGGGTAGACGCTGTGTCCTGCGTAACAATATGAGTCGTCCCGCCCACAAGTAACGCCGTTAAGAGTTGCCATACGGCTATGTCAAAACTCTGGGAGGCGTTCTGGACAACGCGGTCATCCCTAGTTAGTCCCAAATCCACGATTTTGGACTGAATGTGATTCTGCATACCCCTTCGTTCAACCAGTACGCCTTTGGGGTAGCCCGTAGAGCCGGAGGTGTAGATGATATAGGCAAGGTGGCTTGGGAGCGCCCCGCTGATGAAGTTGTCGCCGCTCTGTTCTGCGATTTTTAGCGCATCTCTATCAAGGCGCAGAACCTGAGCCGTAGTTTCAGGTAGGTGAGCGTCAAGTCGAGATTGCGTAATCAATACAGGCGCTTGAACATCTTCTAGAATATAGTCAAGCCGTTCTGTCGGGTACTCTGGGTTCAGAGGAACGCACGCGCCCCCTGCCTTCAGAATGCCCAGAAAGCCTATCAGCATATCCAGTGAACGCTCGGCGCAAAGCCCTACCGGAACATCGGGAGAGACCCCCGCCTCCTGTAGTTGACGCGCCAACTGATTGGCGCGTCGATTTAGTTGGCGATAGGTGAGGCTCTCCTTTTCAAAGACGACCGCGACGGCATCAGGAGTGCGTTCAACCTGCTGTTCAAACAGTGCGGTGTAGTCGTCTTCCGTCCAGTCGACCTGTGTCTGATTCCAGTCAACCAGTATCTGTTCACGCTCCGTCTCAGATAACATAGGTAGGGAGCCTACGGCGGTGTCAGGGTTCAATACCACTGCATGGAGCAGGTTCTCGAAGTGGCGCGCCATACGCGCTATCGTTTCCGGTAAAAAGAGCGCGTTACTATAGTCAATCCTTCCAGTAATCGCTCCCGCCTCTTCTCGAAGCGTGACGCTCAGTTCGTAGTGCGCCGCTTCAGGCTCTGACGGCAGGCGAACTGCCTCTATTTGGGGCAGAGCAAGCGGATGACGAGGGGTATTCTGGAGTTGAAAGAGCGTCTGAATAAGAGGGGTTTTAGTAGGATTCCGCTCTAGGTGTAGTAGCTCTACCAACTTTTCAAAGGGAACATCCTGATTGCTGAGGGCATCCAGCGTCACTCGCTTCGTGTCCGATAGTAGGGCTAGAAAAGAGTTCTCAGGGGCTACATCGGCGCGTAGGGCGAGGATATTCAGAAAACAGCCGATAAGGCTCTCTAGTTCCGCCTGAGAGCGTGAGGCGACCGGTATTCCAACTGTAAAGTCGTTTTCACCGCTATAGCGATACAGTAGAACATTGAAAGCGGCGAGAAGCGTCATGAAAAGCGTTGCATCTTGCGCCACACTGAAAGTCTTTAGTGCAACAGTCAACTCTTCCGAGAGCCTAAAGTGGTAAACATCCCCTGAATAACTCTGAGTGAGAGGGGCGGGGCGGTCAGTAGGCAGTTGTAGCGTCCCCGCGCCCTCTAACTGCTTTTGCCAATAGGCGCGCTGTTTCTCGAACTGAACCCCTTGCACCTGCTCTTGTTGCCAGAGCGCATAGTTGGAGTACTGGGTAGGCAACTCCTCAAGAGGCGAGGCTACGCCTTTCGTGAACGCCTCATAGAGGCGACTCAACTCCTTCTGGAAGAGGCTTTGCGACCAAGCGTCCCACACTATATGGTGACTTGCGGCGATAAGTATGTGTTCGGAGGGGCTGAGGCGAACAAGGTGTAGGCGTAGTGGAAACTCGCGGCTAAGTCTGTAGGGGCGTTGCACCTCTGTCTTGAGTAGGTCTTGTAGGCGAGTGCGCGCCTCCTCTTCTGAAAGACTGCGAAAATCGGATTGGGAGATACGAAAGTCCTCTAAGGGGTTGATTATCTGGGCGACTCTATCGAACTGCCAAACAAAAAACGCCCTTAAAATCGAATGGCGGCGCACTATCTCCTTGAGGCTTTGCAGAAGAGCCTCCCTATTCAGAGCGCCAGTGAGCCTCCAAGCGGATCCCAAGTTATAGGCTCCGCTATCAGGGGCTAATTTTTGGAGGAACCACAGCCTCTCCTGTGCGAAAGAGAGCCTATCAGGTAGGGCGGAGGTCGGTGGCGCTAGGGAGGACAGAAGAGGCTCCATAGCGGGTGACTGCGGCTCATCTTGGAGAGCGGATTCGACAGTTTCCGTAGCGTGTTCTGAGATATAGAGCGCGAGTTTTGCAACAGTGGGACGCTCAAAAAGAGTGGAGAGTTTGACGACCTCCCCAAATTTTTGTTGAATACAGTTGCTGAGTATCGCGGCTTTGATGGAATCCCCGCCCAGCGCAAAGAAACTATCGTGTATGCCAAAGTCAATCGCGCCTAAAATATTCTGCCAATGGGCGTACAAAAACTGTTGTAGCGGGGTTTCAGGAGACTGATGACTGGTTGTGGGGAGTAGCGGCTTGGCGGTCTCCCAATTTTGGAGGGCGCGTCTATCCATCTTACCCGTATCGGTTAGGGGCATCTTTTCGATGAGGTGGAACTTGGCAGGAATCATATTTCGGGAGAGATGTTCCTGTAGATAGCCTCTTAGGGTGTTTAGGTCGATATCTTTATAGGGTTCAGCGACGAGATACGCTACCAGTTGAGCGTCTCCGATGTCGTCTGTCACTACGACTACAGCGGAGTCCTGAACGCCTTGATACGCGCTAAGAGCGTTCTCTATCTCTCCTATCTCTATCCGATGTCCGCGAATTTTGACCTGAAAGTCCTTACGCCCAAGTACAAAGAGACACCCATCCGGACGCATCAAGCCTATGTCGCCTAAAAGAAAGGCGCGTATGTCGCTTCCGGGGGTAGACAAAAACCTCTCTTGCGTAAGCTCTGGCTGCCGCCAGTAGCCGTACGCCATACAGTGCCTATTGCGAACTACTATTTCGCCAACCTGCCCTGCTTCGACAGCGTTCCCAGAGTCGTCCAGTAGGAGAACCTCTTGACCAGGAATCATATAACCCGCAGGAACAGTTTTGCTCTCTATTTCGGTGGACTTGTCGATATATAGGCGGGCTATATTGCCCGATTCCGATGAGCCAAAACGGTGAATAAGTATCGTGTTATCGGGGCAGTAGCGCTTGTAGAGGTCAATATCACTGTGCAGAAGAGGCTCATTACCCAACATCAGAACACGGAGGCTAGAAAGAGCGTTTGGGGTTAGTAGGCTTGTAAAGTGGCGAAATGGGGTGGGACCCCAGTTCAGGATAGTGATAGCCTCGCCGTCCAGCATCTCCTTTAGTCCGGTGAACCCATCGATTGCAAAATCCCAGGGGTAGAGAGCGGCGCCTGTAAGCAGGGCGCAGAATATCTCCGTGAACGATGATGCAAAGGCGCAGTTATGTAGGTTTGCAATACGGTCTTCTGCACAAACATGAAGCGCATTGATGTGCCCCATGATATTGGTGAGGAGCATTTTGTGGGGGCTAGATATCCCCTTGGGAGAACCCGTTGAGCCGGATGTGTAGACGAGGTAGCCGATGTCGCCCGCTGATATTGTGATGCCAGGATTCGTGTCAGGAAAGCCTTCCACGTCTTGGTGTATGTCTAGGATAGGCGTTGAGGGGGAGACGAACTCTCTAGCGCGCGCCAGATTCTTCTGGTTTGTGATGAGAAGCCCGTTTCCGGCATCGGCTAGTATGTGCGTCAATTTTAGGTTGGGGTACGCGAGGTCTAATACTAAGAAAACCTTGCCCGCTTTGAGCACGCCTAACATTGCAATAATGGGCGACACGCCATGCTCAAACAGAATGCCGACAGGGAGGGAGCTGTCGTGGTTTGTGGCTAGGAGGCAGTGCGCCAGCCGATTCGCAGACTGATTGACCTGAGAGTAGGTGAGAGACCGCCCTCCCATCTTGATAGCGACTCTCTCTGGGTAGAGGGCGACTACCTCTTCAAAACGGCTTGCGACAGACTGTAAGGCATCTTCGGGCTTACACTCGCGCCACTCCCCAGAGGTATGGAAACACTTAGCCTGAATCTCTTTTTGGCGCAAAAAATCTTCCGCCTCAATAGGCTCTCCGTACACTTCTATCCCCCTTATTTTTGATACTGTGTCCTACCTTAGCGCAGGTTCGCGGAGGTTCTGGTCGAAGAAGTCTTTCGACGGCTCCTCTTGATTCTCTTGAAACATCATCTTAGTTATCTTCACGTCCTGCGGAATCGGAATCGGGTACTTGCCATCAAAGCAGGCGCGGCAGAAATTGCTTTTGTGCATCCCCACAGCGCGTACCGCCCCCTCTAGCGACAGATAGCCCAGCGAAGTCGCTCCAATCATGCGGCGAATATCTTCAACAGAGTTCTTCGCCGCGACGAGCTCCTTCTGGTCCGCCATATCAATTCCGTAGTAGCAGGGGAACTTCACAGGCGGCGCGGTGATACGAACGTGTACCTCCAACGCTCCCGCTTCCATGAGCATTCTAACCAGTTTTCCGGTGGTGGTTCCACGCACGATGGAGTCGTCTACCATAACGATACGCTTACCCGCCAAAGCGTCTTTGAGGGGCGTGTACTTCATTCTTGCGCCCATGTCGCGCATACGCTGACTGGGCTGAATGAAGGTGCGCTGAATATAACGGCTCTTGATAACGCCCTCGCCGTAGGGAGTGCCGGACATCTCCGCATAGCCCAACGCGCCCGGCGTTCCTGTATCAGGAATCGGGATAACGAGGTGCGCGCCAGCGGCGGGATGCTCTTTCGCTAGCTCTTGCCCCATTTTGCGGCGAACGGTGTGAAGGGTTTTATTGTAGATAAGGGAGTCCGGGCGTGCAAAATAGATAAACTCAAGCAGGCATGTGGAGCGTTGGCGCAGGGGAACCGCCTGAAAATCTCTAATACCCTCACGGTCAAGGATGATAACCTCGCCCGGCTCCACTTCACGAATATACTCCGCGCCTATTGTTTGGAGAGAGCAGGATTCGGAAGAGACGACATAGTTTCCGGTGGTCATTCTACCAATGCAGAGGGGGCGTATGCCGTAGGGGTCGCGCACGGCGAGAACTTTGTCGGGGGTCAGTATCGTAAGCGAATACGCGCCCTCCAACTTCTCCATCGTTTTCTGAATCGCCTCTTCGATATGCCCTTCGTAGGCGCGGGCGATGAGATGGGCTATGACTTCCGTGTCGTTGGTGGTGAGCAACTCGCACCCTGCGAGTTCAAGTTCGAGGCGTAGTTGAGAGGTATTGACGAGGTTGCCGTTGTGGGCGACGGCGATAGGCGTACCGTCTTTGGCGTGAACGAGCATAGGCTGGGCGTTGCATTCGAGGTTGCCGCCCGTCGTGGAGTAGCGGGTATGCCCTATGGCGCAAATACCGGGTAGGTGTTCTATAATCCCTTGGTCGAATACCTGCGTTACAAGTCCCACCTTCTTATGCACTTTAATAAACGAACCGGTAGAGACCGCCATCCCTGCGCTCTCCTGCCCCCGATGCTGTAGGGCGAAGAGACCAAAGAAGGTGATGCGGGCGACATCTTCGCCGGGCGCGAATATGCCAAAAACGCCGCACTCCTCTTTGGGGCGTGTGTCGAATTCGTCCTCCTGCGTATCGGCGGGAGAGAGAGGAATGATAGCGGACGGGTCGAAGTGTTGCATGGCGAGGTGGCTCCTCTGGCTTATGCGATGCGTAAGTCGCGAAGGGTCGAACGGGTTGGGAATCGGCTCTACGCGGTGGTTTCCGTGTGAGTATGCACGTTCATTCGGCGAGGTATCGCGTTTTTGGATACCTGCGCCAAGGTTGCGACAGGAATATCGGTCAGAATGTCGGGACCGACTGCAAGTCGAAGGTTGTCTCCTCCAACGGTTCCTATCCAGATAGCGCGAATGTTACGCTCCGCCGCACGCGCTTGCAGGTTTTTCCACTGCTTTTCGTTGCGAATCGTAACGACAATACGCCCTTGCGCCTCCCCGAAAAGGAGTGCGGCGGCGGAGATTTCAGCGGGGTTGATTAACACAAGCGCCCCTATCTCGCCCAACATTGCGCTTTCGGCAAGGTTGACTGCCAAACCTCCATCGGAAACATCGTGGCATGAAGCGAATAGTCCATCGCCCATACAACTCAAAATCAGGTCATGCAGACGCTTCTCTCCGTCCAAATCCACTCGTGGAGGCACACCCGCCTCCACCCCATGCAGTAGGCTCAGATACTCGCTACCGCCCACCCCGCCAGTCGGGTCGTCATAAGCGGTCAGGAGAACAATCGTGTCGCCCTCGCCGCGAAAACCGGGTTGACAGTGCTTACTGATACTATCCAGAATACCGAGCATTCCAATCGTCGGAGTCGGGAAGATGGGGCCCTCCGCCGTCTCGTTATAGAAAGAGACATTACCAGAGACGACAGGCGTACCCAACGCCTCCGTCGCGCTTGCCAGCCCCTCTACGCTTCGGCGGAACTGCCAGAAGCCGGTGGGCTTTTCGGGGTTTGCAAAGTTCAGGTTGTCTGTGACAGCCGCAGGACGCGCCCCCACGCAGACCACATTTCGAGCCGCCTCCACTACGGCGATTTGACCGCCTACGTAGGGGTCGAGGTAGCCGTAGCGCCCGTTTCCATCTATCTTTAGCGCGATACCTTTGGCGGAGCCGCGAATACGCAACACCGCCGCGTCTGCGCCCGGAATATGCACCGTCTGGGTCTGCACCATGCTATCGTACTGAAGCGTCACCCACTCTTTACTCGCAACGCTGGGCGAATCGAGAATCCGAATGAGCGCCTCTTCACAAGTAAAGGCGTTCGAGTCGACTTTCGCGCCTAGCCACTCCGCCACCTGCGCCGTCCAGTCGCCCTTAAAGCCCCCTTTGATGGGTTGCGCTATGCTTTCAAGGTCGAAAGCCTGTAGTTCGCGTATATATTGTGGCTCTTCCGTCTCTAAATAGTAGGTTGGGCACATATCGGTAAGGGCTTTACCCGGTACTTCCGCGACGATTTCTCCGTTGTCGAATACGCGCACAAGCCCGTCGTCCGTCACTACGCCGACGACAACGGCGCTCAAGCCCCACTTATGGAATACGTCTATTATCGTCTGTTCCGTGCCTTTTTGCGCGATACAGAGCATTCTCTCTTGCGATTCAGAGAGCATAATTTCGTAAGCGGTCATATCGGCTTCGCGGAGCGGCACTTTGCGAACCTCTATCTCCATACCCGTTCCGGCTTTCGCGGAGGTTTCGCAGGTAGAGCAGGTAAGCCCCGCCGCGCCCATATCTTGAATGCCCACCACGCACCCTGTCGCAAGGGCTTCCAGCGTCGCTTCGATGAGCAGTTTCTCCATGAAGGGGTCGCCCATCTGCACATTGGGGCGCTTGCTCTCGCTATCGGGACCCAACTCCACGCTTGCGAAGGTTGCGCCGTGAATGCCGTCCTTGCCCGTCGCGCTTCCTACATAGATAACGGGGTTGCCCACGCCCTTCGCCGCCGCGCTCGCCACCTTGTCTAACTCCACCAAACCCACCGCCATCGCGTTTACGAGAGGGTTGCCGTTGTAGCAGGGGTGGAAGTAGACCTCTCCCGCTACCGTAGGAACGCCCACGCAGTTTCCATAGTGCGAGATACCAGCGACGACGTGTTCAAACAGATAGCGGTTGCGAGGGTTGTCTAGGGGACCAAAGCGGAGGGAGTTGAGGTTAGCGATGGGTCTTGCGCCCATTGTGAAGATGTCGCGTAGGATACCTCCCACGCCTGTTGCGGCTCCTTGAAAGGGTTCCACCGCAGAGGGGTGGTTGTGCGACTCTATCTTGAAGACAATGCCGTACTTGTCGTCAAGAGGGATGACCCCTGCGTTTTCCAACGCTCCCTGTTCTTGCGCCTCTTTGTAGTTTTTGAAGAGGGCTAGAACGGGGCGGGAGTACTTGTACCCGCAGTGTTCCGACCACATGACCGCAAACATTCCGAGTTCGGTGATGGTAGGTTGCCTACCGAGAATATCCAGAACTTTCTGGTACTCCGACTCGTTTAATCCCATCTCACGCGCAATCTGAACATCCATAAGGTTTTTCGCCTGCACTCCTCGAAAAGTTTAACGCCGTATAGAAGTATACCCCAAAGGGTTTCGGCGAATCCGACTCTTATTAGTTTTCCTTAATCCTTTCTTCACATATTTTGGAAGGGAAGGAAATAGGGACTGTTTAGGGGAATAGTGGGATAGGGTTGCGTAAAAAAGGTATGGCATAGCGAAGTCGACTCGATTTCAAACATCTCTATAGTCCCCAACGCTTCACCTTAATGGGAGGAATCGCTCAATGCTACGCAGTCGTATGGATAGATTTGCATTTCGAGTTATCGCGGGGATAGTTATCGTCGCTGTTCTCGGATTGGGTATTCCGGCAGGATACATCTACTATCGCGAAGGGCGTGAACGGAGCCTTGTGGATGCGGTGCGCTCTAACAATGCACTGCGCGTAGAGAGCCTGCTTAATAGCGGCGTTAGCCCCAACGCTCAAGAGGTGACGCCGCCGCCTGTCCAGAGCCTGCCCCCAATGCGAACCTCAGTACTCAATATCGCCCTTGCGACGAGCCATCCGGAAATCGCTGAGACTCTTGTGAAGAGAGGGGCGAAACCCGATTTGAATACGTTGGTTCTTAGCGCAAAACAGGAGAACTCACAGGTCGCTCTCGACCTCATCGAAAAAGGCGCAGACAGACTGCATACTGTACAGTTCGCGCTTGAAACAAAGAATATAGCCTTGGCGAATGAGATTATCAAACGCTACCCCGACACGGTTCAAAAAGTAAAAGATAGCAAGTGGTTAGGGCGCGCCGCACAAGCAGGCAATGTTGAGATGCTCGCTACGCTACTTGATTGGGGAGAAGATATTGAGGAGACGGATAGCGTTGGAAACACCCCCCTAATGGCGGCGGCGATGACAGGGACGGAGGGCGCGATTCAACTCCTTATCAAGCGTGGCGCAAAAGTGAACGCTACGAACAACCTTGGTCGCGACGCGCTCTTCTACGCTAACCTCGCACGACATGAAAATGCCGCCGAGGCGCTTGTCAATAGGGGCGGTAGGGGAAGGGCGGTGAGATTAAATCCCGTGCAGAAGGCGGCTCTGATGGTGCAACAAGGGCTAGTCGCCGAGGCGCTCGTCTTTGTCCGAAGGATACTCGCGAAGAACCCCAAGGACGAAGCCGCGCGTATCGAATTGGGCTATATTCTTGAAAAACAGGGGCAGATTAACGATGCCACTGCCGAATACCGCAAGGTAGTCGCCCTCAATCCGAACAATGCCCAAGGGCACGGAAGTCTGGCTTGGGTTCTATGGAGAAGCGCCCATCTGGATGAGGCGATAACTCACTACCGCGTTGCGGTACACATCGACCCGCTCAACTACGAGCGTCATAGAGTGCTGGGTTACGCCTTAGAACACTACCCGGCTCCTCTGGGCGTTACGCCAGAAGTTCATGCAAAGTTTGTTGACGGGGTCGCGGAGTACAGTCGTTGCGTTGAGTTGCAACCTAAGAATCCCAGCGCCCGCTACCTCTATGCAACGGCGCTTGCGAATGTAGGCAGGTATCAAGAGTGTATCGAACAGATTAAACAGGGCTTGACGATTAAAAATCGCGATGGACTCCTCCATTCCGCTTATGGCGATGCGCTTATCTTGACGCACTCTGTGGAGGAGGGCTTGAAGGAGAAGCGTCTCGCGACATCGTTGGAGCCAAACAACGCACGGCTGATTGATAGCCTCGCCAACGCGCTTTTTGAGCAGAAACGGCTTGCAGAGGCGATTTCGGAGGAGAAGAGAGCCATTCGCGTCAATCCTAACTACGGTCCCGCAATTGTCAGCCTAGGCTGGTTTTTAATGGAAGCAGGGCGGTTAGACGAGGCGCTGAATATCTGTCAAAGAGCGGCGCAACTACTTCCCGGTAACGACAACGCTCTCGCGAACTATGGAAAAGCCCTCTCTATGAAAGGGAACTACCCTGAAGCCATCCGCATTTGCAGAGGAGTAGTGAAATACTTCCCTCTCAACGCGGAGGCGCGCTACTATCTGGTAGAGGCGCTCGTGAAATCGGGAGATAAAGCGTCCGCCAAAGCCGAACTACAGAAGTACCTGCAAATGCCCAAAAACGTAGAGCAAGAGAAGGAGCGTATCCAGAGCGCGAACCAAATTTGGAAACAGTTATAGCGAACAGATACGTTTCCGCCCGCAAAATCGGGTACTATACGCAACATCCAATCGAAACCGCCCTCCTCCAAATTTAAACAGACGGGGGCGCAAAAAACTCTCTGCCGAGGTGATTTTCAATGTTTTTCAATCGAACTCCACTCATGTCTCTGTTCCTTGTATGCGTAGTCGCCGGTCTCTTAGGGCTACCCATGAAGGAGAGAACATACTCCAACGTCTCCGGCTATTTTCCCACGCAACCGGGCTCCCAATCTATTGGTCCCGCTCATGGCGGGGCGGCGGTTGACCGCGCTGGCAACATCTACATCAGCACAGACACCCCTCGCGGTATCTTGGTATTCGCGCCCGACGGCAAGTACCTCCGAAATTTCGGACCCACGCAGGTTCATGGTTTCCACCTTCAACGCGAGAAAGATGGCGAATACGTCTACGTAGCGCGTCCCAACTTCCACGAAGTCCAGAAGATAAAAATAGATGGAACAGTGGCTTGGACGATGGGCTACCCAGTAGAATCGGGCATCTACACAAAAGCGGAGGAGTTCAATCCTACAAATATGGTGGCGCTGGCGGACGGTACCATTTTCGTAGCGGATGGCTACGGAAAGAACTATATTCACAAGTACGACCGCAATCGCAAGTACATTAAGTCCTTTGGAGGACCCGGCGGAATGCCCGCCGAAGAGGGGAAGTTTAATCGTTGTCATGGCTTGGCGGTGGACACCCGCTACAAAAAGCCGCGCCTCATCGTATGCAACCGAGAGAGCGGGCGCGTAGAGCAGTGGGACACCGACGGCAACCTGATTAAGATACTGCAACGCAACCTGCGTATGCCAGCCGCCGCGCACGTTTCGGGCGACTACGTGGCTATCGCGGAGTTGCAAGGTCGGGCGACAGTGCTTGGCAAGGATAACAACATCGTCGCGCAGCTAGGCGACAACCTGAACGCATCGCAACGCGCCAACTACGGTCTGCCCCCCTCTCAGTGGACAGACGGCATTATCAACTCCGGGCATGGCATTGTGATAGATAAACAGGGCGCTGTCATCGTCTCAGAGTGGAGCCAGTTTGGAAGACTCCACAAGTATGCAGTCGTTCAAGAGGCTACCGACGAACATTAGAGTCTGCACTCCATAAGATAAAATAGAACGCC
>CAIJLM010000212.1 GCA_903821495.1 uncultured Chthonomonas sp.
CCCATGTCCCATGAGACAACCGCGCTCCCCGTCGCCGCCATCATCCTCGCGGCGGGTAAGTCTACGCGCATGAAATCCAAAACCCCCAAGCCCCTCCACCCCGTCTGCGGCATTCCCATGACCCAACATATTATTGGCGCGTGCCGCGAGGCGGGAGTAGCCCGCATTGTCGTTGTTGTGGGTCACGAGGCGGAGAGGGTGAAGGCGGGTTTAGGCGATGAAGTTGAGTACGCCCTCCAATCCGACCCGAAAGGCACGGGCGACGCAGTTCGCTCCGCCGAATCGCTACTGAAGGATTGGGAGGGAAGCGTGCTAATACTGGCGGGCGATGTCCCGCTACTTCCCGCCAAAAACCTGAGCGAACTTATCGCGCACCATCAGGCGACGGACGCGGCGATGACCCTTATGACGATGGAGATGAAAAATCCCTTTGGATATGGGCGCATTGTGCGAGACGAGGCAGGAAGAGTCTTGAAGATTGTGGAACAGAAGGACGCGACCCTGCAAGAGCGAGCGCTCACGGAGTGCAATCCCTCCATCTATGCGTTTAAGGGCTTCGCGTTGTGGGATTCACTTACAAAAATAACGCCCAAAAACGCGCAAGGGGAGTTCTATTTCACCGATACCCTGGAGATACTAAACACGCAGAGCGCGAAGATAGAGGCGCTAACAGGCGTAGACCCGCAGAGCGTTCTGGGCGTGAATAGCAGGGTGGAGTTGGCGGAGGTTACGACTATTCTGCGCCAGCGCATACTGTACAAACTAATGCTCTCCGGCGTTACCCTCATAGACCCCGCCTCTACCTACGTTGAGGCGAATGTTCAGGTTGGGCAGGACACCGTGATTGAGCCGAACGTCTATCTGTTTGGCGATACCGTGATTGGAGAGGACTGCGTTATCGGTTCGCTCTCGCGCATACAGTCGAGTAAAATAGGCGA
Source organism: uncultured Chthonomonas sp. (assembly GCA_903821495.1). GTDB lineage: Bacteria > Armatimonadota > Chthonomonadetes > Chthonomonadales > Chthonomonadaceae > CAIJLM01. Next base: position 939 of record CAIJLM010000212.1, read on the forward strand.
TAGGGTGAAAATCTACGCCTCGCAAGTTGACCAGAGCGTTCTTGAGGACGATGTGAAGGTGGGTCCCTTCGCGAACCTTCGCCCAAAAACACACCTCTGTCAGCACGTAAAAATCGGCGACTTCGTAGAGACGAAAAATGCCAAATTTGGCGTAAAAGCGCAAGCCTCGCATCTCTCCTATATAGGGGATGCGGAGATTGGCGCGGGAACCAACATCGGCGGGGGAACGATAACCTGCAACTACGACGGCTTCGATAAGTATAAAACGGTTATCGGAGAGAACTGCTTTATCGGCTCGAACAGCACGCTTATCGCGCCGATTACGATAGGGAACGAGGCTCTAGTGGCGGCGGGTTCCACAGTGGCGCAGTCCGTAGAGGCTGGGGATATGATAATAGCGCGTGTCCACCCGCCGACTGTGAAAACAGGCTGGGCGGCGGAACGCCGAGCGAAGAAACGCGCCGAAAAAGCCGCCAAGAACGGGTAAGCCGGGTTTGGCGTTTTACGCCGAGCGAGGATAGCGAAGAATGTCCATCGAAAAAATAAGCGAGATGCACATTAAGGGCTTCAAGTCGTTTCGAGAGGTCACGCTAAACCTTGAAGCCTTTAATGTCCTCATTGGTGCGAATGGCGCGGGCAAATCGAATCTGATTGACTTCTTCCGTATGCTAAATGCCGCTTTCGGTTACGCTAGGGGCGGCTCTCAGGGCGGACTTCAACTCTTTGTCGGGCAGAGGGGACGCGCCTCCTCGCTACTCTACTACGGCTCCTCTGTCACGCAAAACATAGAGGCGGACATTCGCTTTGAGAACGAGAACGAATGGAGCCTCTGGAGTCGCTATCAATTCAGACTGACATGGGGAGCGCCGGACGACCTGCTCTTCGCCAACGAAGACATAGAGTTCCAAAGGCGCGGGCACTCTGCTATCGCGTTAAGGGAGATAGCTTCGGGACATCGGGAATCAGCAGTATTTGCGAGGGCGAATAAAGAGGGAAATGCGCCCGATGGCATAGAAGCTCGCGTCATTCAAAGGCGTTTGCAAGGAGTTCAGGTTTACCACTTTCTAGATACCAGCGAGAGAGCGGATATTCGCGTGTCGCAAAACCTGTCGGGTTCCTCCTATCTAAGAAGCGACGGCGGCAACCTTGCGGCAGTTCTCTACAATATCAAGAACAATCGCCCATTCTCTTATCGAGAAATACTGTCTACTATCCAACTCATAGCGCCCTTCATAGATGACTTCTTGCTAGAACCGGAACCTCTTAGCCCCAATAAAATTTTGTTGAACTGGAGGGATAGGTCAAAACAGATTTTCGGGACTCATCAACTCTCTGACGGAACTCTACGCGCTATCGCCCTCGTCACCGCGCTACTGCAACCCGACGAGTTGTTGCCCAGCGTTATGCTTTTCGACGAACCCGAATTAGGGCTTCACCCCTCAGCCATTGGGCTTATCGCCAGTCTGCTTAAAGAAGCTTCCTTGAGGACGCAGGTGATTGTCGCTACGCAATCGCCTATCTTTTTACGCGAGTGCGAGCCTAAAGATATTATCGTCATCGAACGTTGCAGGGACGAAGGGCGTGAGCAGTCTACATTCCACCGCCTAAACGAAGAGGACTTGTCTCTATGGTTAGAAGATTATGACCTAGGCGACCTCTACGAAAAGAACGTCACGGGAGGCTCTCCGAGATGAGTTTTCTGGTCGTTCTTTGCGAGGGAGACACAGAGAAGGCGTTCGTAAATAGCGTACTCAGGGAGTATCTCTTGTCCGTTGGATTTTACGATGTCCGCCCTGTTCTATTCGGTAAAGAGGTGAGACACGATGTCGCAACCGCGCCCGGCGGCGTACTCAAATATGACCCCGTTTATCGTCAGATAACCGCCGCGCTTCGTGACCACTCCGCAGAGACGAGTTTCGTGACTACGATGACGGATTTGTACGCTTTTCCGCGTGATTTTCCGAATTATGAGGAGTTAGCGCAAATAGCCAAGCCTTACGAGCGGGTGACGGCGCTGGAAACAGCTATCAGAAACCAAGTCAACTCCGAGCGCTTTATCCCGTATATACAACTTCATGAGTTTGAAGCCCTTACGCTTTCAAGCAAAGAACACTTCAAAAAAGCGTTCGATACTAACAGACACGAATGCGTTGACAATCTCTTTCGTGAAATACAGGGATTAGCGCCAGAAGAGGTGAATCAGACGGTAGAGGGAGCGCCCTCGAAACGGATTTTGAGCCATCTTGTAGGGTACAACAAGGTGCGAATGGGCGCAAGTATTACGAAAAGTATCGGTGTTGAGGCGCTCAAAGCGAGTTGTCCGCACTTTGGCGAATGGATAGAGCGGCTTTGCCGACTGCCCAGCGTCAGCGTCTAAGAAGCGTTCATAAACGGTGATTTCAAGGGGAGGAGAGCATTCATTATGAGAGGATTTCCTGACTTGCGTATCTTTACGGGAAATGCGAACCCGGAGTTAGCGCGAGAAATTGCAGAAGGGTTGGGCGGCGAACTGGGCTCCATCTCCGTCACGCATTTTTCCGACGGAGAAATCTGCGTAAAAATTGAAGAGAGCGCGCGCGGGCAGGACATCTTTATTGTTCAGCCTACCTGCCACCCGGTAAACGACAACATTATGGAGCTCCTCATGATGGTTGATGCGTTCCGTCGCGCCTCCGCGCACCGTATAACCGTTGTGCTACCCTACTACGGTTATGCCCGGCAAGACAAGAAAATCAAGCCTCGCGAACCCGTCACGGCGCGGCTTATCGCAAACCTGATAACACAGGCGGGCGCTAGTCGGGTTCTCTCGGTAGACCTCCATGCGGGGCAGATACAGGGCTTCTTCGATTTGCCCGTAGACCATCTGCTTGCAGGTCCCCTTATCGCAGAGTACCTCAAAGAGCGCGACCTACACAACGGCAACATCGTAGTGGTGTCGCCGGACGTGGGAGGCGTGACCCGCGCCCGCACGCTGGCGGAACATCTTCACACCTCCATCGCTATCATCGCAAAACGCCGCCCCGAAGCCAATAAGGTGGAAATCATGGAGATTATTGGCGACGTTAGAGATAAAGTCTGCGTGATGATTGACGATATGATTGATACGGGCGGAAGCATTGTGCAGGGCGCGGACGCGCTTCTCGATAGAGGCGGCGCGAAAGATGTCTACGCCTGCTGTACGCACGGAGTTCTCTCAGGAAAGGCGATAGATCGTATCGGCGGCTCGCGAATTAAATCGCTGGTAATAACAAATACGATACCGCTCTCCGAAGAGAAGCGAATTCCGAAAATTCACGTTCTTTCGGTGGCGCCGCTCCTCGCGGATGCGATACGCCGTATCCACGAAGACGACTCGGTCAGCGAGATGTTTCAACACTACTCCGGTCATTAAACGCCGCTACTAACTGCCCCCCCCTCCGCCACGCATGGCAGGGGGGTGTTTTGAGAGGAAGGTTACGATTTCGTGAAACTACTAATAATGGGAGGAGACGGGCGCTTGGCGCGAGCCGTCGCCAAAGCGCTCTCTGCGAAGATTTCGGTGCGATTGGTAGACTTGGAGTTCACGGACGCGCCGCCAGCGGGAGCCGAAGCGATTTCAGGCGATATTCGCCTACCAGAGTTCGCAAAACAGGTCGTCGCGGATAGAGACACTGTGCTTCACCTTGCGCCTGTCACCCCGCCGAATTTGGACGAACTGAGCGGAATTGAGTACGCCACACGCGGAACCTACGTCCTTTTCAAAGAGGCGATTGACGCAGGGATACGTCAATTTGTCACGGGAAGCAGTCTCGATCTGTTCGATGGCTTTCCCGCGCAGTGGGCGATAGATGAGGACTGGAAGCCCCAACCCCGCCCGACGGTAGAACACCTCCGCCCTTGGCTCGCTGAACTCTCCGCCTACGAAATGCTACGCTTTCATATCGCACGCGGAATCTGCCTCCGCTTTGGACGTATCGTCACGACGGCGGAGGCGGAGGCGCAACCCTACGACCCGCTCTGGCTCCACCTTGACGACGCGGTTCAGGGCGTGAAATGCGCTCTCAGTTCCGTTGAGAATAAGGACTGGCGGGGCTGGCATATCCATCACATTACGCCCGCCGGAAAGTTCGCGAAGATACGCCTCCAAAACGCCGTTCAAATAGGCTATGAACCCGTTCACGACTTTCGCGCCCAGTTCGAGGCAAGCCCCAAAACCGCGTCCGCGCCGCGCCCTTGGCGAGACGTTGTTGGCGCTCAAGAGCCGATTCCCTCTCGAAATATCCACAAAGTTGTCATGTTCGGCGCAGGTGGTCCCGTAGCGGCGGTGGCTTACGACGAACTCGCCTCCTCCTTCCAACTTCGCCTGACGGATGTTATCCCGATTGGCGAAATCACCAGTTACAACGGGCGGCAGTCGAAAGAGGCTCCTCTGCCGCGCCTGCTTCCGCCGCCGCACGAGTTCAGCGTGGTGGATGTCTGCGATGCGGCTCAGGTGGACGCGGCTTGCGAGGGCATGGATTCTATCGTGAACTGCACCGTTGTGCGCCCCGACCTTGAGAAGGCTTTCCGCGTCAACACAATAGGCGCGTACAACGTAGTCAAGTCTGCGGTCAAGCGCAGGATACGGCGCGTCGTGCATACGGGGCCCATGCTGTTTAATATGGATAGGGAGGGCGGAGACCGCTTTGAATACGACACGCCGGGCGACGTTCCCCCACGTCCCGGGCGCAATCTCTACGCCCACACAAAATACCTCGGTCAAGAGATTTGCAAAGTCTTCGCCTACTACTACGGCTTGGAGATACCCGCGCTCTACTACTGTCAGTTCCTAAACGCGGAATCTACCACCCGCAGTATCAATTTCTCTGTGACATGGAACGATTCGGCGCGGGCGATTCGACGCGCCATTGAGGTTCCCTCCCTCCCTTCCCCCTTTGAACCCACGCTCATTAACGCCGATATGCCCCATGGCATGATTTCAAACGCGCACGCGAAACAACTACTCGGCTGGCTCCCCCGCGATGACTACGAGATTCGCTGGCAAGACAGAGAGTACGAAGGATAACGCTATTGACTAAGACCGCCCTGAAAATCGGCTTGTTCACCCTTGCGAGTCTGTTCGCGGGAACCACCCTCGCCTCCGCGCAAAAAGCGACAGATGCCCTAATCCCCGCGCCTACCTTAGAGAGAGGCGCCGTCCTGCCGATAACTCTGACCGCTGTAGGATGGAAGGGGATACTCGCGATTGAGGCGAAGGTGGAAGGCGGGAAGCAGGGCGAGTACTTCGTGGTAAGCACGGGCATGAAGGAGGGGGCGCTCAACCCGCAGACAGCGCAGAAGTATCGTCTGGAGCAGGCGGGAAAGACGCTCTCCGTATTCGTGATGGGGCGGGCGCTTCAGGCTCCCGCCCTGCCTGTGAAGCTTCTCACGCTCAGCGGACTGAAAGTTGCGGGGCTTTCTCTGGGCGCTTTGGATGTCGCAGGGGAGTTGTCGAATCGCCCCGTCAGCGTCCAACAGGCTCCAGTCGGTTGGCTAGGAAACTCGTTCCTCTCGCTCTTTCAGGTGACTATGGACTATACAAACCAACAAATCACCCTCGAAGACCCCAAAAAGCCGTTTCCAAAATCGCCCGAAGCGATACAGATTCCTTTTACGTTCAAAGACGGGCGAATCTGGGTGAAGGTGACTGTCGCGGGCGCAAAACCGTTTCAGGCGGTTCTGGACACGAGCGTTGTCGGCACGATTATTCCGATGGAGGCGGGAAAACAGCTCAGCACGCTAGGGCAAAAGACACTCTCCGTGCGAATGAAGGGCAAGCGAGGCGCGGTTATACAGACCCCCATACCGAGCCTCAGAGTGGGCGATGCAGAGCTACGCAAGGTGACGGCGGTGTTCGTCTCGCCGGATAGCCCCGGCGATATGGATGCGACCTACGCGGTTCTGGGCATGAATTTTCTACGCTACTTCAAAACGACCATCAACTATGCAAAACAGAAAATCGTACTTATTCCCGTGACCGCGAAACAGGGAGAGCCCGCGCCGTAGCCTCATACAGAGTGGGGAAACCCCTACCTCATTATCTCTCGCATTCCCTCCACAAACCTGCCTATCCCCTCCAGAACCGTCTCCGCCTGTAGCGCCCCATAAGAGATACGTAGGTAACAGCCCTCCGTCATGCCAAACGCGACTCCCGGCATCACCGCGACCTTGTACTCCTCGATAAGCCTCCGCGCAAGTTCCATAGAGGAGTAGGGCGAGGCTACCTTCAAAAAGTGATAGAATGCGCCCTGAGCCTCTGGTATCGCGCAGTGGTCTCGCAACGGTTCCAGTAGCACTCGCACGGTGGGGCGCAACGCCCCGATAGTCGCTATCTTTTCTCGGCAGTAGTTCGCGCCCGCCTCCAGAGCGCCCAGCGCCGCATACTGCGAAATGACAGGCGGACAGATGATATTCGTATCCTGCACCTTCTCCATCGCGGGCATAAGGCTATCCGGTAGAACCATGTAGGCGATACGCCAACTCGCAAAGCCATACGACTTCGAGAGCGAGTAGACTGAGATAGTATGCCCCGCGCTACCTTCAAATGAAGCGGGAGAGACGTGCGCCGCGCCATCAAAAGTGAAGTACTCGTAAGCCTCGTCGTGAATGTGATACACGCCCCGCTCCGCGCAGAGGCGATTTACGGCGCGTAGAGCCTCCTCCGAGTAGACTACGCCTGTAGGGTTATTCGGCGATACCGTAAGCACGGCGCGAGTGCGGGGCGTGATGGCGGCGGCGATAGCGTCTAGCTGTAGTTGATAGTTAGAGTCGGTGGGAACGAGGACGGGCTGACACGAAATCATCGTTATCGCCATCTCATGGTTGAAGTAGTAGGGCGTTTGCAGGACAATTTCGTCGTCCGCGTCGGTAATGCACATTAGCGCCTGCAAGAACGCCATATTCGCGCCCGCCGTCACAATAACGCTCGTTCCCGCCTCTCGAAAGTGTCCGTTCTCCGTCTTGAGTTTTTGGCGGAACGCCTCCCGTAGTTCAGGAATCCCTAAGTCGGGCTGGTACTTATGGTTGTTAGTATCCGCAAAAAACCGCTCCAACTTATCGAACGCCTGCTTGGGCGGCGGATAGTAGACCACGCCCTGCCCTAGCGAAATCGTGCCGGGGTTTTGCCGAATGAGATCGGCGATGATGGGAATAACGGGGTCTTGAGTCTGTTGTATGCGAACGGAAGGTCTCATTTCGCTCCTAGTAGAAGTTGTATTTTGTAAACGCGCCCTCACCCTGCCCTTCGGACATCCCTCTCCCAATTCGGGAGAATGACTTGTCTACAAGGTGGGCAGGTCTGGCGTTTTGCCTCTCTTGCTTGGAAGAAAAGGCGTTATCTGATAGGTTAGTCCGAAGGGGTGTTTCGCTCGTTTCTAAGGGCGTTTAACTCCTTCTCAATTTCGGCTAGTACGGCTGGCAAGTCGTTTTCGATAGTTTCGTTGGCGAATCGTATAATGCGGTAGCCTCTTGCTTCCAAATACTCCGTTCTGGAAGCGTCGTACTCCTGTTGACTGAGGTGAATACCCCCGCCCATCTCTATCCCTAGACGGTATTCTGGTATGCAGAAATC
>CAIJLM010000213.1 GCA_903821495.1 uncultured Chthonomonas sp.
CTAGCCCTCAACCCCTGCCCCTTCTCCCAATTCTGGGAGAAGGGGTGAATGCACGGATGGCGGTTTGAGATTAGAAGCCTGTGCGTGTGGTTCCAAGTTTGGGGCTTTGTGCATGTGTTTTGCGTGTTTTGCGCTTTTCGCGGACTCATCCCAAAATGGAATCCCGTTCTTAACCGAAATGAAACACACCCAGAGGATATATGTCTCTGAACTATTACTCGCGAATTAGCGCAAAAATATGAGTGTCCCGCAACGCCTCCTCGCAGTCGCGGCAGTCGCGCCGTAAGGTTCCCTCAAGCGTATACTGGCAACGCTCCGCCACCCGCCGACTCGCCTCGTTGCGTGTATCACATCGAATCTCTACACGATTCGCGCCTAGCGTCTCGAAGGCGAAGCGCGTGACAGCGCGAACTCCCTCGCTGACATACCCCTTTCCCTGCGCGGAGAGCCGACACCAGTAGCCAATCTCAAATGAGGGGACTTCGCGGTTTCGCGAGTGCAACCCCACATAAGCCGCCAACTCTTCGCTTCCCTTGAGGCGTAGTTGGAAGATGAACTCCTCCCGCTTCGCCCAGTTCTCCACCGCCTCACACGCGAACTTCTCCGACGACTCCGGGGTGGGCGGGTTCTTCGCCCAAGGTAGCCAACTCTGTAGAGAGGGCAGGGTCTCATGAATAGCGCGGCATACCTCCGCCCCATCCCCTTTGCGCGGCGGACGCAGTATCAGCCGCTCCGTCTCAATACATTCCAGCAAACCTATTTCGTTTTCCATCGGTTTCACTCCTTCATTCGCAACGTGACCGCCCAACCTGTTTCTTAAAACATGAACTCAGCGTTACCGCCCTCCCCACGCCCGTCGCGCCCAGTTCTCCATCGCGTCGTACCTGTCTTCCCACGTCGTATACATCGCGCCGACGATACCAGGAACGCTTTTGGTCTTATCTAGCCAGTCAGCAATCTCCGCGCCACTCTCGTCGCCGTCGTAGTAGCCGGAGAGTATCTGCCGAAGCCCTAAGTCCGCGAAAAACTGGCAGTTCTTCCCTTTCAAGCCCCCATGCCAGTTCACAATGCCAACGTCCTTATCGAGTCCCTTCCACGAGCCTTTCAGAGAGCCGTTCACCGCGTAGTAGTGGTCAACCGCGTTATGGAGAGGGTCGAACATATCGTTCCATACCCATATCTCTGCGTCAGGACGCGCCTCGCGAATAATCTGCGCCGCCTGATGAACATTCCACGCGAGCAGTTCACCCGCCGTCATCTTCTTGCTCTGGCACAAGTAGCACTGGTTCATCACGCGCATCTCGTCGTGCGACATCAGGAACGCGGCGGGGTGAAGCAGGGCGTTCGCCTGCCTCACCTCCTCGCGCCAATCCTCAAAAACTTTAGGTTCGCTGATACAGAAGTTGACTCTATCCTCGTAGACGATAATGGGGTGGTAGTAACTCACTCGGAGGCGTTCGCCGTTCGCTATTCGCGTGGTTGGCGAGAGTTTGATGGTTGGCGCATCGTGGTAAGCGACCCAAGGGTGGAACTGCGGGTCTACGATTTTCTGGTAGTCGCGCCCCTCCTCATAGGTCGCTCCGCTCTCGCCGCGAACCGTTACAGGGCAACCGGGACGGCGAATCACATTGACAAGCCCAATCTCCTCAATTTTAAGGTCATCCCACCACATTTTGCCCGCTTTGCCGTTCCATGTTCCAAGGTAGAGTAGGGCGTTTGAACTATTGAAACTGTTGAAGACAAGGTTGTACTGCTTCCAGTCCTGCGTTTTATCGGTGTGGAAGGTCTGAAAACTAAG
>CAIJLM010000214.1 GCA_903821495.1 uncultured Chthonomonas sp.
AAGCCAGACAAAGAAGTGATGTCGCTTACCTGAGTCCCGTTCAGGTCGAGCCATTCTAAACCCGTCAAGCCAGACAAAGAAGTGATGTCGCTTACCTGAGTCCCGTTCAGGTCGAGCCGTACAAGGTTCGTCAAGCCAGACAAAGAAGTGATGTCGCTTACCTGAGTCCCGTTCAGGTCGAGCCGTACAAGGTTCGTCAAGCCAGACAAAGAAGTGATGTCGCTTATAAAATCACGGTAAGGCTTGACAGCGTCGCTATCGTACTTCTGTATCCCTTCAAGCACGGAGGGAATCTTGAGAACATTAACGCCGTGTGCGACTAACTCCGCAGGGGAGTATCGTTTTGTTAGCGCCTCCAGTACCTCCGGGGGCGCGTCAGGACGCAGGTACTCCTCTATCCGCTCCTTCGCCTCTTCGTCGTCTATTACGCTCAAACCTGCAATGGCGGCTACCTGCTCTGCTGGGAGCATATCTTGGCGTAAGGTGAGGAGGGGTAAGGCGCTTTTGCCCGCTGCTGTCGCCAACGCTACCGCTTTTTCGGGGGTGTTTATTGGGAGTACTCTACCTTTGATAGCCTCTATTTTAGCAAGGCAGGTATCGGGAAGATAGGGCATAAGCCCCGTTAATTGCAGTATTAAGAGGTCGTAACGCAGGTGTCCTTGCCTACTATTAGATAGGGTGAGCAGACCCTCAAGCAGACCGAAAGCGAAGTCCATACTGTCGCTCGCCGCTGCAAATTTTATAACGGGTTCCCACTTCTGTCCGCCCTCTTCTCCGATTTTACGAATCAGATAGTCGCGCTCTCCGTTAGCCGCAAAGCGTTGCGCCGCAAGGTAGTCCCGCAAGGTGTTATGCACAAACTCTACATCCTTGTCCTCTCCACAGTAGCGCAGTATGCCTCTCATAACAAGCCCTTCCAGAATCCCCTCTGCGTCTCCCTCTTGGTTCATGTGAAGAGCCGTTTTGATATGTGCGATAACGGAGGTATGCGGTAAGGCGCTACTCTCCTTTACCATATTATACGCTAGAAACTGCGTGATGTGGTTGCGGGGCGGTTCAAGAAGACTTCGATAAGCGGGTGGAGCCGCTACAATGTTTTGTAGGAAATCTCTATCCCAAAGTAGCATCCGACAGGCAGTCTTACACACATCGGGCAAGTTTTTGGGCAGTTCGCTAGTATAAAAACGATTTAACGCGCAGAGCAGAGAGCATAGTAGGGGATTCGAGGCGATATGCGACACGGCGGAGTTGGTATTGAGAGAGTTAAGAATTCGCGATTGACGCTCTAGCAGTCTCTGGTTTGTTTCTAGTTGTACGCCCAGCTTGTCGGCGACTGCTAGATGCCACTGCTTCACAAACTGCCTCTTCTCCGCCGCCGAAAGGTCGTCTATAGAGTAGGGTTGGAATTTTTGCAGGTCGCTGGGTTGCAGGGCTTGCGGACGGCTACTCGCCACGAAGATATTTCCCTCCGAGTAGTCTTCCGTCAGAGCTTTTATCCAAGTAAAGGCTTCCCGTCGTCGCGGAGGGCTAAGTTCATCCAAACCATCCAAAAGAATTAAACCGCGCCCCGCGCCCAAAATCCTTTCTGCCCACCCATCAGGCGCAGAAAGCGCCTGTCCGCCCTCTTTGTGAAAATCGCTCACTTCGGGAAAGGTCTTTTTTTCCCAATCGCGTAGGCGAATCATTAGCGGAACCTTTGTGCGCCACTCTGCATTTTGCCTTCGCACACTGGCGGGAAGCGCGTCCCAGTCCCGCTCTCGCCCGTCGCTCCTGCGAAGCGAATTCTCTCTATTCTGCTCTTGTCTATCGCCCTGCTCGGCGGAGTTGATGGCAATCCAACGCAAAAGCGTCGTCTTCCCGCTACCCGCCTTGCCAATAAGCAGGTGACAACGCTTTGTCGCGCCCTCTTTTTCCAAAAAATCGTTCGCCGAAAGCGATGCGTGCGTTGCATCCTCGCCTTTTAGCCTTAGCGTGACGTAGGCAACGCTCAAGCGTTGCTCCCTATCCTCCACATTAAAGGGTCTCGTCTCCTCAATAAACAGCTCCACTCGATTGAGGTTTCGCGCTACGGCGGGGAGGTACTTGCGCTCGAACTCCGCATCTTCGCGCCATTTCGCATCAAACAAGGTCTGAACATACGCGGAGAGTTGGCTTATCTCCACGCGCATACGCGCCAAATACCCAACCCACCAACTCTGGAAGCCCGGTAGTTCCGGTATCTTCTGAATCAGGGCTTTCGCAACCTCCTCCAATAGCCGGTTATGCGTTTCGCTGACCTCCGAAGAGACGCGAACTTTTCGAGCGTTCGCCCACTGGCGGGGAAGGCTTTCGGGGGTCTCGATATTCTCAGCGAGGCTCTTAAACGAGAAGCCCTCTTCCAGCGTCACGGTAGCCTCGGATATCGCGCCCGCAAGCGTATCTTCCGAAATCTCCCACCCCTCACAGGATGCTCTAAGCGCCGTCATCACTTCGTCTTGCAGTTTTTTCAGCGTCGCTTTCGGAACCAGCGACTTCGCTTTTTCTTTTAGAGGCTCCTCAACGAGTTTAAGCCCGCCCTCCGCCGCCGCCTTGTAGTCGCCGTGCGCCAGTGCGTAGACAATTTTGCCTACGGGGATTCCCAATTTTAATAAAAGCGCGGTAGTCATGCCCATACGAAGACTCCTTATACACGGTGCAGTAAGCGCGTTCAACTCCGTAGCGCCCTAACTACTTTACGGCGCATTTCAGTTGGTCGGTCTATTCTAGGCTTTCAATCCGAAACCACCTTCCGCCCTAGTCGCCCCTCGCCCAGAATTGGGAGAGGGGCGGGGATGAGGGCTTGAGGCTACGCTAACTATTTTAGCGCGATTATATAACAATTTTGTTATATAACAAAATTGTCAGGTATTACACCACGCACAGAGCGCGTTCAATATCGTTCCAAAGATCGTTCACGCTCTCCAGTCCGAGGTGCATACGAATCGTCCAAATCGGGTTCGTCTCCGGCTCGAAAAGCCACCTGCCCGGCAGGCTTATCGGCAGAGCGAGGCTCTCGAATCCGCCCCAACTGCACCCAATTCCGAAGTATTTCAGGCTGTTCACAAAGCGATACGACGGCTCCTTGCCCTGATTTTTCAGGCGAACCGTCATCAGCCCGCTCGTGCCGCGCAGTTGCCGCGCCGTCAGCTCCGGTTGCGGGTCGTTCGCCAGTCCCGGATAGTAGATAGTCTCCACTTTCGGGTGGCGCAAAAGGCGATTCGCTATCTCAATGGCGGTCTGATGATGACGCTCCATGCGAACTGGCAGAGTGCGAAGTCCCCGCATCATCAGCCACGAAGCGAACGGGTCGAGTATGCCTCCGAGCAGGTGTCCCTCGTTCTGAATCATCGCCATCATCTTCTCTTTGGTTCCCACCGCAACCCCCGCCACAATGTCGCTATGCCCCCCCAGATACTTCGTCGCGGAGTGAACTACGAAGTCAATTCCGTGTTCAATCGGGTTCTGGAAGATAGGAGAAGCCCACGAGTTGTCTACGATGGTGGTTATGCCGTGTTCGCGGGCGATACCTGCGACGGCGGCGAGGTCTTGCTGGTGAAATACGAATGTAGAGGGCGATTCGAGATAGAAAAGCGTCGTATTTGGTAGCCGAGCGTCCTCCCACTCCTCTGGGTTATTGCCCTGCACGAAGGTGGTCGTCACCCCGAAACGTTGCAGGTAGCGCTTGAGGAAGTCGCGAGTGGGTCCATAGCAGGTCTCCACCGCCACAACGTGGTCTCCCGCCTTCACCTGCGAAAGAATCGTCGAGGAGATAGCCGCCATACCACT
>CAIJLM010000215.1 GCA_903821495.1 uncultured Chthonomonas sp.
GCTTCGCCAGCGGTGGAGGAAGGGCGCGTCTATATCTGCTCTAACGACGGCTTTCTACACTCTTTCGACGCGCAGAGCGGAGACGAAATCTGGAAAGTTCGCGCTCCTAAAGATGGAGGAACGTTTGGCTACTCGTCGCCCTCAGTCAGACAGGGAACGCTCTACGTGGCGAGTCTGGGCGACGATGGCGATGTCTACGCGCTAGACGTTACGAATGGCGCGGTGAAGTGGCGGGTCAAAACAGGGCGAAGCATCTACGACTCCTCTGTTCGCCTCGCTCCCGACGGCGCCTCTTTGGCGATTATCGGCGTGCGCGGTAGAGTCTCCGTTCTGGAGACTAGCGCAGGAAGACGGCTCTGGGGCTACGAACTGGGACCCGGAAACGTTCTCTCCACGCCCGCCTACGACGGCAGAATCGTCTACGCTACGACGATGGCGCGAGATGTGCAGGCGTTGAATGCGCCGGGCGTAGGCGAGTCTGTTATTCGTGAACGAAAGAGCGGGCGAGTAGAGACCCGTCAATAGGGGTTGGAGGGCGCTATCTCCCACGCTTGAATGGAGAGAAAACGCGCCGAACCGCCCTCCACAAAAAGCGCCGCGCTCAGGCTGTCCGCACGTCCCGGAAAGACCCTGCGCCCGATTGCCTGACGCTCATTTGCGTAGACTTCAATCACAGAGCAGTCCACGAAAACGCGCAGATGGAGGGTTTCGTTAGGGCGTAGCGCGAACGGCGCCCTCTCCACGATTTTGCGTCCCGCCACTCCGCTCCGCGTCGCGTCGAAGACCAACTCCTGCGTCTCCGCGTCGTAGTAAATCGTCGTCTCCTCGCTACCATCGGGGGCGCATCGCGCCTTCACGCCAACCCGCTTCGCGTCGCCGACCTCTATCTCAAGCGAGAGTTCGCAGGCATCCCCGACAACTCCCTCTAGCGGGAAGGCTGTCCCCTCCCCGACCACGCTCTCCAACCAGTTGAGCGGGTGATACCGCAGGCTCTCTATCTCTTGTACGGGCTTCATACGGAGGGTATTGTCGTCGCCTAGCCAGAGCGTGCGCGGAAGTCCGAATACGCCCGACCACCCCTTCTCCTTATCGCCGCCGGGGTTATCGGTCAGCCACGCCCACATTATCTGCCGCCCCTTTCCGTCTATCAACGCCTCTGGCGCGAAATAGGTGTTATCCGCCCACGTCATGCGCCCATGACTCTCCGGCAGAAAATGGTCTCCCTGATAGGTTCCTACGTAGTACTGACAGCCGAGATTGTGACTAATAAAGAGCAGAAGGTGTTTGTCGCTCGCCGCGCCGCCCTCTGCGCTTTTGGGGAGCGGTAGGAAGCTAGGACACATATTGTCTTCGCTACTCTGCGTCCACTCCGGCTTGCGCTCATAAAAAATGTGGCGGTACTCCCATGTCTCCATGTCGGCGGCCTCGAATAGGTAGAGCCTATCGCCCCGCTCAGAGAGGGGGGCTTCGGGGGCGCGTCCGATTTTGTTCAGTACAAGCAGGTTGCCCGTAAGCATATAGTAGCGCCCCTCCTTCTTCCAGATATTGGAGGGGTCGGCGGAGCCTAAAAGTAGCGGCGCGCCGTCTGCATCGACTGTCTCGGTGATTCCAAACTCCGTTGAACGAATGACTGGGTTGGCGGACGATTTCTCCCAGACATCGTAGGGCGGGGCGGCGCTTCGAGCGAGACCAATTCCCAACGCGCCCCACAGCATCCAGTAGGAGAGGTACGCCGCCCCGTCGTCGTCTACAAAGGCTCCGCCGCTAAAACAGCCCTCGTCTCCACCGCCGGGACCGATAGCGTCCGGGTGGTGTCGCCAGTGAAGGAGGTCTGCGCTAGAGATATGCCCCCAGCAGAACCCTCCGCCCGTGCGCTTGTAGAGGTACATTAGGTGGTAGCGCCCATGATGATAGAACGCGCCGTTCGGGTCTCCCGGTTCGCCCATATCCTCCGGCGTGCAGAAGTGGTAGCGTGGTCTCCACGAATCGGCGAGTAGCCGCTCCCGCAACCAACGCGCCGACTTTACAACCTCTTCCGATACGTTCTCTCCAATATCTGATGATGTCATGCCTCTCTCCTTTGTAGATAATCAGGCGATACCCGAAAGCCTTCAATAGCGTGCATTCGCCCTACCCATTGAAAACTCTATGACTGGCTCTTCATGAAAGCCTCCAACTGAAAATAAACCCCAGAATATGCAAAACAGACACTCGCTCGAAACTGTTTAGTAAGCCTGTGTATCACGCAATCACCTACGCCTTTTCTCGCTCACTATGCGATGACTCACCGCTTATCAGGCGTAGGGGTGAAAAGTATGCCCGGTTCGCTACCGCCATCCGACAGAGTGAACTTGCGGAGGCTATTCGACGTGTCTCGAATCTCTTTTATGGCTTGGGGGAACGCTCTCTTCTGCTCGGCGGTCATTTTCACGCCGAGTTCCTTCTCATACTGCGCTACCTCCGCGCCCCCATTATTAGAGACGCTGGCGGGTTGGGGCTTAGGTTTCGTGTCGTTCACGGTCTTTTTCTCCTCTGGGGCGCACCCTGTCGCAAAAGCCGCCACGCTGACGGCGATTCCCCCCGCTAGTTTCACCCAGTTACGTCGCGATACGCCTTTCGAGTCTGGTTCAGGCATTATCCGTCCCTTTCATAGCAGTCTCCGCAACTTGCGGCGTGATAAATGGCGCAAACGTCTCTGGGCGTGTGGCGAGGGAGGGCGTTTCAGGCGCAGGAGTCGCCGTCTCGGTTGGAGTTGTGGAGGCGTTAAACCGTTTCGCCATCTCGACAAAGGGCGATATGAGGTCAATAGGGACAGGCAGAATCGTGATAGTGCTTTTTTCGGAGGCTATGTCGCGCATAGCCTGAAGGTAGCGCAACTGAAGCGCCGCAGGCTCTCGGCTCATCACCGCCGCCGCCTGCGTCAATCGCTCCGCCGCCTGAAACTCGCCCTCTGCGTTGATAACCTTCGCCCGCTTTTCGCGCTCCGCCTCCGCTTGCGCCGCCATAGCCCGCTTCATCGTCTCCGGTAAGAAGACATCTCGTATCTCCACTGTGCCCACCTTCACCCCGAACGGCTCCGTCTGACCGTCAATTACACGCTGTAGCGACTGATTAACGTGGTCGCGATTAGAGAGCAGTTCGTCCAGTTCCGCCTGTCCTACTGTGCTTCGTAGCGCCGTCTGCGCGATAAGCGAGGTGGTCTGATAGTAGTCTCGAATGTTCAGGATAGCGGCGTTAGGGTCTACCACGCGGAAGAGGACAATCGCGTCTACCGTAACAGGAACGTTGTCGCGGGTCATCATCTCCTGCCGCGCTATGTCCATGGTAAGAATACGGGTGTCTACACGGTAGGCTTTTTCGAGGTAGGGAATCAGGAAAGTGAGACCGGGTCCCCCCATTCTGCTGAACTTGCCTAGCCGCAGAATGACGGCGCGTTCCCAGTTATTGAAGACCTTGAGCGTCGAAGTGACAAGGCTCAAAAGAAAAATGCCAACCGCAATCCAGATAAAAGGCTCCATAGGTGTTTGCCCTCCTTAAAGGGGTTCACTGCAAAGAGAGAGGAATTGGCGGATAGAGTGGCGAAACTTGCCACGAACGCCACACGCTATTCTATTGCGAAAGGATTGTCGCCAGTGCCTACCGAGATTCGATTCGATACCTACTACCCTTACGCGGAGTTGACCGCGATTCTTCAAAGCCTCGTCGAACAGTATCCGAGCCTCCTGAAAATGGAGAGCATCGGCAAGAGCTACGAGGGGCGCGAAGTCTACTGCATGACCGCAACCAACTTCGACACAGGCGCGGCGGAAGAGAGACCTGCCCTCTGGTGCGACGGCAACATCCACGCTACGGAGGTCTCCGCGTCGTCGGCGTGCCTCTATCTACTTCATAAACTGGCTACGGAGTACGGCTCCAACCCCGATGTAACCCGCGCCCTAGACACCCGCGCCTTCTATATTGTACCCCGCGTAAACCCAGATGGCGCTGAACAGTATTTTCAGACTCCCCCAAACTATATCCGCTCCAGTACGCGCCCCTACCCTTTCGATGAAGAGCCGATTGACGGACTGAAAATGGAAGACCTCGACGGCGACGGCAGAAGGCTGATGATGCGTATTCCCGATGAGAACGGCGCATGG
This sequence comes from uncultured Chthonomonas sp., assembly GCA_903821495.1. Taxonomy (GTDB): domain Bacteria; phylum Armatimonadota; class Chthonomonadetes; order Chthonomonadales; family Chthonomonadaceae; genus CAIJLM01. Next base: position 4,140 of record CAIJLM010000215.1, read on the forward strand.
AAAATTAACCCTGACCACCCCCGCCTACTTACGCGCAGAACTCCTACCGAAATAGGCGGACGGTACTACCGCCTACTCCCCGAAGGGCTACTCGAAAACTGGGACGGAACCACGCTCGATATTCAACGCAACAAGGAGGGGCTAGACCTCAACCGGAACTTCCCCGCGCACTGGCGACTAGAGGGAGAGCAGTACGGCGCGGGAAACTATCCGGGTAGCGAACCCGAAGCGCAGAACCTCATGCGCTTCATTACGCAACACCCCAATATAACGGGGTCTATGTCGTTCCACACCTATAGCGGCGTGCTGTTGCGCCCCTACGGAACCTCTGCGGACGACTCTATGCCCGCTGAAGACCTCTGGGCGTTTCAAGAGATTGGGAAGAGGGGAACCGACCTCACAGGCTACCCCGCGATAAGCGTCTACCACGATTTTCGCTACCACCCCAAAGAGGTGATAACGGGGGTCTTCGACGACTGGCTCTATGACCACTTGGGGGTATTCGCGTGGACAGTGGAGATATGGTCTCCCCAACGTCAAGCGGGGCTTACGGCGGGCTTTGATAAAGATACAAAGTCGGGAGCCTTTAAGTTCATAGACTGGCATCGGACGCACCCCATTGAAGAGGATATAAAGATGTTGGAGTGGTCGGATACCGCATTGGAAGGCAAAGGGTATATCGACTGGTATCCCTTCACGCATCCCCAGCTCGGCGAAATCGAACTCGGCGGCTGGCACGGCATCGCCGCGTTCCGAAATCCGCCCCCCGCCTTCCTAGAGAAGGAGATAGCCCCCCTCGCCGAGTGGGCGATTTATCACGCGCTTATCGCGCCGGAACTGCGTCTGCATAGCGTTGAGGTGACTCGTATTGAGGAGGAGCAGTGGGTCGGCGCGTCCGCCTACCGTGTGCGCGTTGTGGTGGAGAATATCGGCTGGCTACCCACCTACATTACGAAGCGGGCGGTAGAGCGCAAGGCGGTGCGCGCCCTAGTCGCGGAGATAGAGCTACCCGAAGGCGCGGCGCTTGCGCTGGGCAAGCGGAGAGAGGAACACGGGCAGTTGGAGGGCAGAGCCTACAAGAGTTGCACGCCCTACGACTGGGACTTCGACCCCTCGGAAGAGCGGGCGAAAATTGAGTGGGTGGTTCGCGCCAAGCCGGGAACGGAGGTCAAGGTGACGGTGAAGCACCAACGCGCCGGAACGGTTCGGGCGACGGTAACTTTGAAATAGGCAGGGTGTAGAACGAACTACTTATCCTCGAAGTCGTAGGCGTGGGGGGCTTGAATGTAGTCGATAGGCTCGTCCGTAAAAGTGGCGCAGGTCTTCAGGTCGGGATGCTTGAAGAACTCCTCCGTCCCTGTAGGAAAGCGCAGTACATCCCCCGATTCCATCCACCTGCACCAGTGAATCATCGCTATCATGGGGCGCGGGGTGTCCGTATAGTTCGGAACTCCCGCGTGCCAGAGGCGAATATCGCGAAGCACGACGCTACCCGCTTTCACATTGGCTTGAAC
>CAIJLM010000216.1 GCA_903821495.1 uncultured Chthonomonas sp.
GACTGGAGTTCAGACGTGTGCTCTTCGATCTACATCGCCGCTATCATCAGGCGCAATGTCGTATACTTTATTAGCATCACTAGGATTGGGAACTCGAACGCCTAGCGTCAAACCCGTTTCGCCAAGAGCGGGTCTTCCCTATCCATCGTCCTTCATTGTACGGAATATCTTCGGCATCTCGCTCCTCTATCAAAATTCTACCTCCACTATACGCCCGCTCCACCCCGCGATACAACTCTTATCCGCAACTGCTATTTCTCCAGATGCCCTTAAAGACCGTTCTCTTTCTGGAAAGTTTTCAGAGCGGAATCGTAGCCGTCATCCAGTTTTGCGGCTTGTTTGATACTTTTCAGGGCGAGATTGATATACTCTTTCTTGGTTCTATCCGTGTTGAACTTGAGAGTATAGGCGACGGATAGGTCGTTATACGCCTCTGCATATTTCGGGCGGATGTCCGTCGCTCTTTTCAGGTAGTCTATCGCTTCGTCCAGTTTACCCGCCCAACTTGCGGCTAACCCGATTCCGTGCAGAGCCTCCGCGTCGTTCGGGTTGATGGCGAGCGCGGCGGTAAAGGCTTGTTGCGCCTTATCCAGAAAAACTATCTGCGCTTTTTTTGAATCGCCTACTTTAAGGTTCGCGGTGGCTTTCGCCGTATAGATGGCTCCTAACATACGCTCTATTTTCGCCTGCCCCGCCTTCTCCGTCACCTTTTTCAAGCCCGCCTCTCCCGCTTCAATCGCGCCATCATGGTTAGGCGGCTCCTGCTTGAGGCGGATAAACCCAAGGTTGACCCACGCATCGGTATACTGAGGATACTCGGCGGTAAGACGCGCAAAGGTCTTTTCAGCTTCAGGATACTGCTTGCGATCCGCCTGAAAAAGACCTTGCCCTAGTAGCGAATCCCGAATCTCCTCCGCTTTCGAGGCGAGTTCCACCGACTTCTTAAACTCGGCGAGAGTCTCATTCGCGACAGAGCCATCTGGGTCGCTACCCTTGCCCTGTTCGCTCTTCTTTTTCGCCGCCAGCGCCTGCGCGAGGTTGTAGTGCGCCTCGTAGCGACTTGGGTCGATGACGGTTGAGGCGCGGAACTGCTTTATCGCTTCTGCGTACTCTTTCATGTCCATTAGCGCCTCCCCGTAGCGAAGGCGCACATCCAGAGACTTATCGTTTAGTTTGAGCGCGGAGGCGTAGGCGCTTTTGCAGTTGGCTTTTGCGGCGGAGGCGTTGTCGCCTTTCCGCATCTGTAGTAGGCTCGCATTTCCCCAGTAGAGGAACAGTTTGGAGTTGGCGGAGTCGTTCTTCGCCGCGGCTCCGTAAGCGTCCGCCGCCTCTGCATAGCTCCCCTGCATCATCAGCGCGTGACCTAGATTTTGGAAAATAGCGGGGTCTTTAGCGTTGAGCGCCCCCGCTTTTTTTAGGTTGGTTATCGCTTGAGGGTACTGCTTCTGGTGAAAATAGAGGTTGCCGATGTTGAAGTAGGGGTCGGGCAGTTTGTCGTTGATAACGATAACCCTCTTATAGGCGGCTATCGCGTCGTCATCCTTCTTCAAGCCCTCGTAGGCGTTCGCCAAGTTGAGTAGCGCCTCGAAATCGTCCTTCTTCTCTGTGGTGAGCGTTGTCAGCGGCTCTATCGCATCGTTATAACGCCCTCCCTGCACTGCCACGTACCCAATCCATTTGAGAATGGTGAGATAGGCGACCTTCTCCGTTACGGGGGTGGCTTTTCGAGCGATGTTGAGTTCGTCGAGAGCCTTCGCATACTCCTTGCTATCAGAGAGTTTTATGGCTTTGTCGAAATGCTCTTTGGGGTCAACGTCGTTATCTTGCGCGATAGCGGGCGCAACAGAGACGATAGCGAGCGCAAAAAGGCATAAAGCGGGGCTAATGAGCCGCTTTAGGGCGCTTCCGAAATGGTAAAACATAACAACACTCCTTCCCAACTTGGCGCAGTAGCCCCTCATGAGTCTCTTGCGCCGCTTCTACCTATAGGCTGAATACTACCCTCTATTATACGGGTAATTCACGCAGAGCGCAATTCTGTTATTTATTCGGGGTATCCGCTCCCTATCCTAGCAGTTTTAGCGCGTCCGCCAGAACCAAGCCCGGAATCGGGTCTACGCCAAGCGCCGCGTGTAGCGCGAAGGTTGTCACAACAACGCTTCCTGCGCCGTAGGATTTTCTTACAAGGAAAGCCCCCGGAGAGCGTAGCCAGCCGATATAGATTCCCGCAAAGGTCTCTTCCGCCTCCGCGCCCAGCAGAACGTACCCAGAAATGAGGGACAGATACTCGAAATCGTAAGTACGGGTATCGGGCAGAGAGGAGAAGACAGAGGGAACCAGCCACGTCTTTCCGCCGCACCAGTCGCCCCAACGCCCCTCTCTATCACGGCTCTCAACCTGTAGTCGCAGGGCGTTTTCGGCGGGAAGGTCGGCGGGTTCCGAGACCAGCAGTATTCCGCGCCCTCCACCCTCAATGTAGGACTGCGCTATCTCATTCCACTGCGTAAAGACTCCTATCGCGCCCTCCGTTGGTTCAGAGAATACCTCGAAACCTACAGAGGCGAGCGCTTCGCAGACCCCCGCAGAGCAGGGCGCGTAGAGTCGCGTTCCTTGCCCTATTTGACGGCGCGACGCGGGAACGATAACCAGATTTTGCGTCGTTTGGGCTACTATCTCCCCTGCTTCGGAGAGCAGAGTAATTTCAAGATTCGTCTTCACGGGCGCGGAGACTTCGGGAAGAATACCTGACAAATTTGTTAGGTATTGGCTTCCCGTTTTGATAGGCGGTAGGTTCAGCGCAACGTTTCCTGAAACACCTGACAAATTTGCCGAAACACCTGACAAATTTGTTAGGTGTTGGCTTCCCGCCACTGTCGCGCCTTCCCCCGCTATCCTCCAAGTCAACTCTTTCGCCTCGCTATGCAGTCCTGAAAACGACGATAGCGAGACCTCTATCCCTACAGTCTCATCGGAGAAGAGAGCGGTTCGCTTCATGCGCGGGATGAGAATATCCTGCGCGAAGACGCTCGGTATCACACTGTGGAAGACTTTCGGCTGACGGTTGAAGTCTAGCAGACCGTTGCACTCCCAGTTCAGGTCGGTGAACTCGGTGATGACGTAGCCAGCGATTGAAGAGTAGCGGCGCATCTCCTCAATCTCCCACTTCAGTGAAAGATACTCCTGCCACTGCGCGGCTGCCGCAAGGTCGGCGTAGTCCTTGAAGACGCGCCCTAGCCCCTGCTCCTCGAACCGCTCCAACACGCCCGTCGGAACCACAGCGTCCCACCCTGTTGTAAACCAGTACGGCTCTCCGCCCTCCGCCTCGAAGAGCGGCTCTAGGGCTTGCAGTCCCCAGTTGCCAAACTCGGAGAGAATAAGCGGCTCTTTGCCCCGCTTCTCCGCGTCGCCGTAGGGAGACCATGTGGGGTATTCGCGTTTTGCAAATCGCTCACTAAACTCGGCGAACTTGTCCGCATGGTCGGGGATATTGAAGTAGATATGAAAATCGTCTAGGTCGGTAGCGACATGGAAGTTCGGGATGCAGGGCGAGTTGTCCACAATAAGCCATATCGAGGCGATAGATTTCGCCCAGTAGTAGGTATCGCGTAGCCAGTCGCGCTCATCCGGGCTATTCAAGTCAATGCCCCACGACTCGTTCATAATGGAGGCGAAGCAGATGGAGGGGTGATTCGCGTCTCTAAGCCACATTGCGCTAAAGGTGTCGCGGGCGCGTTTTCGGAAGGCGGGAGTGAGTTTCTTGCCGTTCGGGATTTCGTACCAGACTAGCAAGCCCATCTCGTCGCACAGTTCAAGGTAGGCGGGGTCAGGAACCTTAATATGACAGCGCATGAGGTTTATGCCTAGCGCCTTCGCCTTCTCGAACTGGTCGCGCAGGTAGTCGCGGCTCGGCGGCGTGTAGAGGGTGTTGGGGTAGAAATCTTGGTCGAGGACTCCCGCCAGAAATAGAGGCTTATCGTTGAGCCAGACCCAGCCATCGCGAGTCTCGATTTTTCTCATTCCGAAGCGAGTGGTTACGCTATCCACTGCGCGATGTTCGTGCAGTAGCGTGAGCGTCGCCGTGTAGAGATGGGGGCTATCGGGACTCCAGAGTAGCGGATTTTCTAGCGCGAAACTAGAGCGTAGGCGCGAACAGCCCTCCTCATTCGGTTCAGGCAGAAAGGGCAGAACGCGATTGACGACGGGTTCGGACTGTGTGGGCGTATGAACGGTGTAGCGGAGTTCCCAGTCTTCATTAAACTCTTCGCGGATACCCGCGAACTGAACCCGGAGGGAGACCGTCTCTGTATCCACATCTCCTACCAGCGCGGCGTGTTCTATGTAGGTAGGCGCGTGCGCGACTAGCGAAACGCCCTGCCACAAGCCCCCAATGCTAGAGTACCAACTCTGCTTGCCGTGCGGTATCTCCGCAAACGCCAACGTCTCGCCGTTCGGGAGGAGCGCATCCTCCTTGTTCGCGCTGTCTGTGACGCTCACTGTGACAGTATGCTCGTGGTTCGCGCCGTAGCCTGTGAGGAGTTCGGTTATATCGAAATCGAAAGGGGTGTAGCCTCCCTCATGCGTTCCCGCGATTTGCCCGTTGACGGAGACCTCGGTATAGTACTCGGAAGCCCCGAACTGAAGGCGAACGCTTCGCCCCTTCCATGTAGAGGGAGCCGTGAAGGTTCGCTCGTATACGCCCGTCCCCGCCTTTTCGCGTAGTTGGGGGTAGGCGCACTCCCAAGCGAGGGGAACCGTGATTTTCCCCAACTCAATCCCGTTAAATTGAAAGTCCCACTCGCCATTAAGGGAGAGATAGTTGCGCTGTTCCGACATAATCACCTCATCCAGAGTATTCTTGCGCGGAAGAAAAAGTCCCGCAAGCCTCTTCAGTTTCGGGATTCATGCTCGAAATTCCTGTTTTGGTGTGAATTTTGACTTGTGCAGGTGGTATAGTGAATAACTCGCCTTACTCCATGGTTCGCCCCGTAGGTAACAGAGCGAACTACTGGCGCACGGGGAGCCTTCCGAGAACGTTGAGCCTACTCGTGCGCCGTAACGAGGGCGTGAGTTGGGCAGTTCTGGTCAATCAACGCTCCGAAGGCGACGCGCCCTCCGATAACGAGATAGACCCCGCGCTCCATGTCACCGCGAACGCTGTGAAGGATTGGGGGAGCCATGACCTGTTGTATCGGTATTTTCGGTGATAAGAGTCGCCCTTGTCAGAAGTGATAGGAGGAGTGATGCCTAAAAACGAGCCAACACACGAATTCGCGCTTCAACCCTTGAACGCTCGCCCGCGCCAAGCACACGGGTATCGTCGTCTTACTGTAGCACTCGTTATGTTAGCCATTCCGCCTCTCTGGTTTTTCCTTGTCGCGCCTTTGGGTTGGTTATTTCCTATTGCCTTTCTCTGCGCTCTGGCGTTTTTAATGACTCTTATTGTTTGGTTCATGGAGCATCTTACGGACATATCCAACCAGGCGTACCCGCCTTTAAAGATCTATGTTAGTGCCGTGGATTTAGTGCCAGGAAGCACTCTAAGTCTCCGCTTTGCGCTCAACTATCACATTCGGTTTAAGGTTCGCGTCGCAAGCGCATTCCTATGCTGGCAGGAGAGCGTCACCTCCTACTCACCGGAAGACTCTTTGGATGAGTACGCTATCAGTGTCAAACTACACGTCGAAGCCTTTCAGCGCGAAGAGAGAGGACTCTCGACAGCGAACTGGCACTTTCCTGACTATAGGATGGGTTGGGCGGAGATGCTTGGCGACTATAAGAGGTATAAAGTATTATCCCAATGGATAGTGCGCGTGAAGTTAGAGATGAGAAATGGAACGACGCAGTGGATAGATTTCACCCTATGCTCAGGGGAGGCATGGCGTGACCTCTTGCCATCGGCAGAGAGTGATTTTAACCCAGCGGGTTGCCGGCTGAATCTGGAGAACATCCAAAGCAGCTCCGCAATTCTCAAAAATGTGATGTGCGCTACGTTCCCTTACTTGAGAGAGAACGAAGCGTCATTTTGTTATCTGCCCTTTGCTCCAGATTTGGAGATAGCCCGACTACTCCGCAAGAGGCTAGAGTCGCTAGGCGTTGAAGTCTCCTTTGCCCCTCTAGAGAGACGCTTTTATGGAGGGCGTTGGGTGTCGCCAATTGATGGCGAGGAAGTCATATCAGAAAATAATAGTTTCTCTCCAAAAAGTCGGGATTAGTGGTAGATTCTCTATATCGTCCCTTTAAGGAGAGTTCCCATGCCCCGCGTCCGTGTAGTTATCGAAGATGACAATGGTAATCCTCTGCCTGAAACCGAGCA